>DAOVSY010000638.1 GCA_030633365.1 Spirochaetaceae bacterium
AGAACGGAGATTTCTTATGGCTTCTTCGTTCAACATTGAGGAAACAACTTTCTGAGTATAGATGCCAATCCTGTGAGCTTCCTGTATGCAAAAATCAGTATCCCACTGCATGTAACTACCGATTTCTGCAGGATAATGGTCTCTATTAGTGCTCCTCATACCGGATGACACAGGAATATGGACTCCTACAAGCTTATTATTAAAGAATACAGTAAGCTGAGACTGTGTTTTCCGGGCTTCTACATATTCTCCTCGGAGTTCATGAGGAACGCTGTAGTAAGCCTTGTCAAACTGGATATGAATATCTCTGTAGACTTTTAACCTTTTCCAGACAGGTACTTCAAACCTTATGGTAGATAGAGTCTTTAATGTTGAGAGTTCATACTCATAGAATAAATAAGAAGGTTTTTGTCTTGTAGTTCCATGTATTCGTTCTCTGGCAATATTCCTGTTCCAATCCTGTAATTGTCTATTGGCATCACCAAAGTTTTTAAACTCTCTTAATGGAACAAAATTATTCTTTACATATTTGACTCCGGATTCAACTTTTCCTTTGTGTTCAGGAGTTCCTGGCAGACATGGATCAATCTGAAACCCATAGTGCTTTGCAAGGTCTGCATAACTCCTATTTGGAAGTGGATCCAGATAAGCTGCTTTTATGATTGCACTTTTGAGATTATCTGGAATTATAACACCTGGCACTCCGTTAAAATGTTCAAACGCGTGTACATGGCAGTTACACCAGACCTCAATATTCTGACTCTTAACAATTTCATAATAAGCATCCCTGCTAAATCCAAGTACCATTACGAATACATATGCTTTGATATTTTCTTTTTTATCTTCATCATAGATACGGCCCATATAACCGAAATCTACTTGTGCGACCTCTCCCGGTTTGGTCTCAATCCTGAAAACGGGTCGATCTTTGAAGGTATTGTTTTTAGCTACATATCGCTGTAGAGATGAATAACTTCCTACAAATCCTTTTTCCTGTAATACCTGAAAGAGGCGAACGTAGTTTTCACATTCCGTTGAAAGCTCATTGACAAGTTCTACATTCTCTAAAAGCCAGCCATGATTTTTAGAATATCTTTCTTTTGTTCTTAAGCTCTGGAACTCAGGCATAAGCTTATCAACATCATCACCTAACCATGGTTTCTCATTCTGAATTCTCTCTAAAATTGTTCGATACTTTTTGACAGTATTTTTTGAGATCTTTTGTTGGCGAGCAATTTGCTTTATTGAAGTTTTCTTCAATAAAGCACTTACTGCTTCTTCTATTCTGTACATATCTATCTCCCTTTTATCCATCAAATATCTCCTTATTAGGAGAGAGTATCTGACTGTTTTTAGGGGGGTCAAGATACCGAATTTCAGGGGGTCAGTATTGCGAATTCGTGGGGGTCAATGTCGTGAACATTGACAGATATCAGGGAAAATATGAAACTGGAGCCCGGAACAAAAATGATAATTATACAGGAAGGCGATAATATCCTCTTAAAACCAATTAAAACCCCAAG
>DAOVSY010000078.1 GCA_030633365.1 Spirochaetaceae bacterium
ATAAACCCTATTCAGATCCTGATATAAAAAAACTCGTAGATAAAGTTGCTATGGCAATAGGCAAAATGGCTTTTGCAGCTAATACAACACCTGAGTATGAATTTGATGATAAAAAATTAAAGTTTGTATGGTCCGATGGAACACGATCAGAAGTTAGGAATCATGATCTTCGTGCTGACTGTGGATGTGCTGTATGCGTAGATGAGTATTCCGGAGAGAAGCTCTTAAAAGTGGAAGATCTTCCTAAAGATATAAAACCTACAGAGATAACACCCCTTGGTAATTATGCATTAAAAATAACCTGGAGTGATGGTCATTCATCAGGTATTTATCCATATAAGCAGATTCGTAAACTGGAAAATATTGTTTAAGAAAAATTTATTATTCATGTAAGGACAGCCTGGTAGGGACTTCGTCCCTGTGTGGCTATGCACACATAGCCACGCAGGGTCGGTAACCCGATCCTGCGGGACTGTCCCTATAACTTGATTTTTTGTCTAATACTCTCTATCCTCCCAATCATGAAAATTACCAGATTGTTTTCCGATAAACACGGAGAATCCCACTTTGAGGATATAGACATCCCTTTAAAAAGTGTCGGAGAAATCGGCAGCCTGTCAGATATTCTTCCAGTAAAAGGTATGATGCTTCGTGAGAACCCGGGTGATTACAACTATGACTGGCATCCAGCCCCCCGAAAACAGTATATTGTAATGCTTGAAGGAATGCTTGTTGTTGAGGTTAGTGATGGGGAACAGCGAAGCTTTCCGCCAGGTGACATACTTTTAGTGGAAGATACTGAAGGAAAGGGTCATAAATCATGGGTACCTGATGGTAAACCAAGAAAATCACTTTTTATAACATTTGGAGATGAGTGACAAATATGAATATATATTTACCTTTAGCCCTGGCTGTTGAATTTAAAGATTTTACCTTAGTGGACATACTGGGGTATGGTATTGCTGCATCATTTTTTATACTTTTTGCTTTGTATTATAATAAAAAAACCAAGGGTGATAATTTAGGTATGGCCAGGAGAAGAGATGATTATGTTTCAAAACATCCTGATCTTAGTTCTGAATATAAGGAAGCAATATTAATCGGTAAAATAATAACCGGTATGAATGAAGATCACATGGTTGCCAGTATTGGCCATCCAAAGAGAACTCAGATTCTTACAGTGGAACCGGCAAGAAGTGAAGTCTGGATATATCGAAATGGAGTTTATGCCCATATGCATATGGGTATTCTCCGGAAGTGGAAAATTCATCATAAATTTATTAATTTCAGTTAGTATTATTCTAAATAAAGAGGTAAAAATGAATCACAAAATAATCTATACAAAAACTGATGAAGCTCCTGCTCTCGCTACCAGCTCCTTTTTGCCGATAATTAGAACTTTTGCAAAAACTGCCAATATAAATATAATTACTAAAGATATATCATTATCAGGTAGAATTATTTCTATTTTTCCTGAGTTTCTAAATGACAGTCAGAAAATTTCGGATGATCTTGCGGAATTAGGAAAATTGGTTAAAAGCCCGGAAGCAAATATCATTAAATTACCAAATATAAGTGCTTCTGTTTCACAACTTCAGGCTGCCATTAAAGAATTGCAGGGGAAAGGGTTTAAATTACCTGATTATCCGGAAACCCCGATGGGTGGTCCGGATAAAGAGATAAAAGAACGTTATGACAGAATTAAAGGCAGTGCTGTTAATCCTGTGCTTAGAGAAGGTAATTCCGATAGAAGAGCACCATCAGCTGTTAAAAAATATGCTATGAACCATCCTCATCCTATGGGAGAATGGAGCCCTGTTTCCGGAACCAGGGTAGCTAGTATGTCTGTCGGAGATTTTTATGGAAGTGAAAAATCTATTGTATCCTTATCTTCAGATACAGTAAGGGCTGAGTTAGTACAGGAGTCCGGTAAAAGAGTTGTATTAAAGGATAAAATTTCTCTACAGGAAGGAGAAATTCTGGATTCTGCTGTAATGAGTGTTAAAGCTTTGAAGGATTTTATAAAAAATCAGATTACAGAGGCAAATAAACATAATCTCCTTTTTTCTGTTCATCTGAAAGCAACAATGATGAAGGTTTCTGATCCAGTAATATTTGGTCATATTGTTTCAGTTTTTTTTGAAGATGTTTTTAAAAAGTATACAGAACAGTTTAAAAATATGGGTGTGAATCCAAATAATGGTATAGAAGATCTTCTTTTAAAACTGGACAACCTTTCTATATCTGAGAAAGAAGAAATCCTTCAATCAATTGATGAGTGTTATAAAAAACAACCTGACCTTGCCATGGTTAATTCAAGCCTGGGTATTACAAATTTACATGTGCCAAGTGATGTTATTATAGATGCGTCTATGCCCGCTGCAATAAGATCTTCAGGAAAAATGTGGAACCCTGAGGGGAAACTGCAGGATATGCTTGCTCTAATTCCTGACCGGTCTTATGCTGGTATCTATCAGGAAACAATAGAATTCTGTAAGAAACATGGAGCCTTTGACCCCCGAACTATGGGTAATGTTTCCAATGTGGGACTTATGGCTCAGAAAGCTGAAGAATATGGTTCTCATGATAAAACTTTTCAAATTGAAGCAAATGGTGTGGTTTTGATAACAAATCAATCTGGTACTGTTCTTATGGAACAGAAGGTAGAAGAAGGTGATATCTTTCGAATGTGTCAGGTTAGAGATGAGCCCATTCGAAATTGGGTTAAACTGGCAGTTAGCCGTGCAGATACCACCGGTTTACCAACTGTATTCTGGCTTGATAGTAATAGAGCACATGATTCTCAAATAATAAAGAAGGTTGAAGAGTATCTACTCCTTCATAATACCAATGGTCTGGATATCAGGATTATGTCTCCAGAGGAAGCAACTCAATTTTCATTACAAAGAGTAAAAGATGGAAAGGATACTATATCTGTAACAGGAAATGTCCTTAGGGATTATCTTACCGATCTTTTTCCCATCCTGGAATTGGGAACAAGTGCAAAAATGCTTTCTATTGTTCCTTTGATGAATGGTGGAGGTCTTTTTGAAACAGGTGCAGGTGGATCTGCACCAAAGCATGTTCAGCAGTTTATATCTGAGGGACACCTTAGATGGGATTCTTTGGGAGAGTTTCTTGCATTGGCAGTGTCTCTTGAACACCTTGGAAATAGTTTTAATAACAATAAAGCCCTTATCCTTGCAGATACACTTAATAAGGCTACAGAAAAATTCCTGGAAAACAATAAATCACCTTCCCGAAAGGTTAATGAACTTGATAACAGAGGAAGTCATTTTTATTTAAGCCTATACTGGGCACAGGCTTTGGTAGAACAGGATATGGATACAGAATTAAAAGATTTGTTTTTACCTTTATCAGAAGCATTAATATCCAATGAGGAGATTATTATAACGGAACTTCTTGAGGGTCAGGGAAAACCTGTGGAATTAAATGGATATTATTGGCCGGATCCTGAATTACTGGATAAAGCAATGAGACCCAGTTCTGTGTTAAATAAGATTTTTGATTCTGTCTATGCGTAACATCAGGATATGCTATTAGGAAAAAGAATTGGGTTTTTTTTATAAAGATATATATTACTGGATATAAATATTATGTATGGAGAGTAAAATGCGAAAAGTTATAATTATTATTTTAGTACTGACAGTTTTAACCTTTGGGAATTTATTTGCTTTTGGTATAGGAGGTTCATTTACATTAGATGTATTGGAATCCGGTACCCGGGGAGCTGCATTGTCGGTAAAACTGGATCAGTTGGAACCCATTATTGGTTTAAGTTTTAGTTCTGGTGACAATAGTTTTTCACTTGGTGTTACTGCTGACTGGTGGATGTATCGTGAACCTTTAATTGGAATTGTTTATATGTATGCTGGTCCAGGTACTTATGTAAATGTTGCAAACGCAAATGATGAAACACTTGTAGATTTAGGATTAAGAATCCCTGTAGGATTACAGGTTTTTCCACTTGATCCCCTTGAACTTTTTCTTGAATTTGCACCAAGTGTTGGTGTTCAGTTCAGTAATCCTGTAACTTTTCCAAATTGGAGTGTCCAGGGGTCTTTTGGCTTTCGCTTTTGGTTCTAATTTTTCCCTGGAGCATTGATGGTTAAAAAATTTGCAGCTTACTATAAAGCTCATAAATATTTATTTATTTTAGATATGTCCAGTGCAGTAATTGCATCTGTACTGGCAATATTTATACCAGTCCTTACCCGTTTACTCATTGGTAATTATCTTCCTTCCGGCAACAGCAGGAAAATTATATTAACTCTTATTCTAATGATGGGTATCTATATAATTAAAACTTTCCTTACTTTTATCCGTGTAAAGTGGGGGCATATTCTTGGTGTTCGTATGGAAGCGGATATGAGGAGAGATCTGTTTTCTCACATACAAAAACTTTCATTCAGTTATTTTGACAGAGTAAAAACCGGACATCTAATGAGCCGAATTTCCAATGATTTGAGTGTTATCTCAGAAGTTGCTCACCATGCTCCTGAAGATCTGATTATTTCGATAGTTGTCCTTATCCTTGCTTTTACAGGTATGTTTATATTTAACTCATCTCTGGCGTTTATTTGTATGATACCTTTACCTTTTATGTTTACATGGGGATTAATAATGGGCTCAAAGATGAGGCACGGGTTTCGTATGGTTCGAAAGGAGATTGCGGAAATTAACAGTACTGTTGAAAATTCTGTTCAGGGAATAAGGGAAGTTAAATCCTTTGCCAATGAAAAACTTGAAAATAAAAAATTCCATAAAACCAATACATCCTTTCGGGTTTCCAAGGAAATTGTTTATGCCAGAATGGCAAAATTCTACTCTGTAATGGGTTTTTTTAGGGAACTCTATTATTTTTCCACCATTGCCGGAGGAGCCTTTCTTATTTACAGGGGGCGTTTGGAATTAGTAGATCTTTTGGCATTTATTCTTTATATAGGAATAATTCTCCCACCTATAGACAGACTAATTAATTTTACAGAACAGCTTCAGCAGGGGATATCCTCCTTTGAGCGTTTTCAGGAGATTATGGATATACGACCAGATATTGAGGATAATAGCAACGCAGTGGATTTTATTCCGAAAGATGGAAAAATATCTTTAAAAAATATCAGCTTTAAATATGATAAATCTCCTGACTGGATTTTAAAAAATATTTCAATAAATATAGCACCAGGACAGACCATTGCTTTGGCCGGTGAATCCGGAGCAGGGAAAAGTACCCTGGCCTCTTTAATACCCCGATTTTACGATATCCAGGAAGGTTCAATTAAAATAGATGATCAGGATGTTAAAGGACTAAAACAAAGAAGTCTAAGAAAAAATATTGGAATTGTTCAGCAGAATGTTTTTTTATTTGATGGAACCATACGGGAAAATATTGTTTATGGTAAACCAGATGCATCAGAAGAAGAATTAACCAGAGCTGTAGATATGTCAAACCTGACAAATTTTATTTCGACATTATCTGATGGTCTGGATACAGAAGTTGGAGAGCGGGGTGTTTTGTTATCCGGTGGACAGAAACAAAGAATATCAATTGCCCGTGTTTTTCTAAAAAATCCAGAGATACTAATTCTGGATGAAGCAACCAGTTCTCTGGATAATGAATCTGAAAGTATAATTCAGGAAGCTCTCTGGCAGCTTAGTAAAAACAGGACCACAATTATTATTGCCCACAGACTCTCTACAATTATGAAAGCGGATAAGATCTATGTTATGAAGAACGGTGAGATAGTTGAAAAGGGAACACATTTGGAGCTGCTGGAGCGGGATGGGTACTATAAAATTCTGGCGGATAAGGGGACTTTGGTTGCAACAGTATGAATTTAGCTGTCGGATAAATTAATGCTTAATAATATCAGCTAATACCTGATTAATCTGATCCGGAGTAAAAGGTTTTGTAATATACTCATCCATTCCTGTATCAAGACATTTCTGACGATCCCCTTCCATTGCATTGGCTGTCATTGCAATAATTGGGATGTGTTTCCCTTTACATTTCTGATTTAGTTTTTCAGATAGTGAAATTGGAATATTGTTATGTGACAGACCCTTTCCTGTTTCACTTGCTCTGATAATTAAACTGGTTGTAAGTCCATCAAGTACTGGCATTTGAACATCCATCAATATTAAATCGAAAATTTCAACAGAAAGTAACTCCAGGGCTTTTTCCCCATTTTGGGCTGTAATAATCTGATGTCCATTTTGTTCTAAAATTATAGTCGCCAGTTTTTGGTTTATTTTATTATCATCTACTAAAAGTATTTTAAGTTTATTATTTTCATACTCTGGTGTTATAATCCTGTTTGAAAGAGTTTCGTCATCACCTTTATCGAGAGTAACTGTAAAGTGGAATGTGGTTCCAATATTGACTTTACTTTCAAACCATATTTTTCCATTTATTAAATGAACCAACTGTTTGCTTATGGTTAATCCCAGACCGGTTCCTCCAAATTTTCTGGTAGTGGAGGCATCAGCCTGACTGAAATTGGAAAAAATAAGTTCCTGTTTATCATGCGGAATACCAATCCCAGTATCAGTTACCATAAAATGCAGTTTAATTTGGTTTTTTCCCATATCTTCTGTTGTTAGACTAAGTGCAACAGAGCCCTCTCTGGTAAACTTAATACTGTTACCAATAAGATTGATAAGGATTTGTTTCATACGCAATTCATCACTTTTTACAAAGAGGTTATCTGGAAGGGTTTCAGCTAATAAAGTAAGTTTTAATCCCTTAGTTTTAGCAGATAAGACCATAATGGAAAAAATATTATTAAGAGTATCTTTTAGGTTGAAATTTTGTTTTTCAATAATTAATTTACCAGCTTCAATTTTAGAAATATCCAGAATATCATTAAGCAGACCCATTAATCCGTCAGCAGATATTTTTACATCATTAAGATAATTTTTTTGATCAGAACTTAGTTCTGTTGTTAATAAAATCTGTGTCATACCAATAATTCCATTCATAGGTGTTCGAATTTCATGACTCATATTAGCAAGAAAATTACTTTTTGACTGGTTGGCACTTTTTTCATTTTTATTGGATATTTCCAGTTTTTTAATTAATTCTTCATTTGTAAAATGTAAAGTTAACCTATCAGTTAATAAATTAAATTGCTGTTTTCCAAGCCAGAGTATAAATATCCAAAACATAAAAATAAGAGCCGAATATTGAATATTCATTACAGTTTGGGATTTTATAAAAATTATTATAATTGATAATGGAAATGGAGTTATATAGACAAATTGGGCAAGTTTATTCATAGCCAGTACAAGTACTGCTATAAAAAGGATACTAATCATTATCAGTAAAATTAAACTTTGTGAATAGATATTTATAAATACACCAGGCAGTATTGCCAGTATACTCCAGTTTATACCTATCAGGGCAGTTAGAGCCAGGTAGGTTGTTTTTAATCTATTTTGTTTTCTTACAGAAATATTTTTTGTTTTAAAAAAATAACTAATAATGAATCTGAGGCCTGCAAGAAGAAACATTATAGATACCCATAAAACTAAATATTTACCGGGAACTATTGATTTTAAAGAAAAAGAAATAACAAGACTTCCAATAATAATAAATACATTAGCTTTAAAAGTACCTCCCATTAATAAATTGATTAGTTCTTGTTCTACATTTTTTTTGATTGAATTTTTTTGGGTAAGCATAGTATCAGTATCTATTATTTAAATAGAAAAGTATAGAATGATATTTATCAGACTTAAACTAATTAATTACAAAGGTTACTGACACAAAAAAAGCTGCCTGAATACAGACAGCTCCTATAATAAATAGAAAAATCCTATTCCACCTCGTTATACTCACAAAAGGCATGATTTTTCCAACGCACTCTGGTGGGAACAACTTCCACATGTACTAAAGATGGATCATTTTCATCTGTAAACAATCCCAATGCCCCTGGATGAAGTTCAAGAAGTTTCTTTTTCTTGGCTGCATTTCCTGTTAAATCGGCTACACCGGCTACTCTCAGGTGGTCACCATTTTTAGCTACCCAACATAGTTCAACTTTCGGATTGTCTTTCAGTTCCTGAACTTTTCCACTAATATTAACTGTAGTACACCAGAACTTAAAATCATCTGTTACTACGAATTTCATTGGTCTAACCTTGGGCTGACCGTCAACACTGGTTGCCATTTGACATGACCCTGCGCTTAATACTATTTCTCGTACCTTTTTTCTGGACATTCAGATCTCCTTCCTAAACTCAGGAGAGGAGAAGAGGTTTAGACTGTTAGGCTATTAGGGCAGTCATCTATAACTATCTTCCCCAACAGCCTAAAGTCTAAAAGCCTAAAGCCTTCTTCCTCTCTTTCTTTCTTTCTTCCTAACAGCCTACAGCCCAAAGGCCTTTCCTAAAGAGGCATATTCCCGTGTTTTTTCTTTGGTCTATCTTCTTTTTTATTTAAATACATTTCCAGAGATTTCCATAATTCAAATCGTGTTTCTGCAGGATCAATAATATCATCCAGGTAACCAAACCCAGCAGCAATAAAGGGGTTCATAACTGTTTCTTTGAACTCTCCAATTTTTAATGCTCTCATTGCTTCAGGATCATCAGAAGCTTTAATATCTCTTCTAAAAATTACATTTGCAGCACCTTCAGCACCCATAACTGCAACTTCTGCACTTGGGTAGGCGATTGTTCTGTCATAACCAAGAGCCTTGGATGACATTGCAATATAAGCTCCACCGTAAGATTTTTTAACAATAAGTGCAATCTTTGGAACTGTAGCTTCTGCTATAGCAAAAAGCAGCTTAGCTCCATGTCTAATAATCCCGCCGTGCTCCTGTCCTGTTCCCGGAAGGAATCCCGGTACATCAACAAAAGATATAAAAGGAATATTAAAAGAATCACAAAATCTTACAAATCTTGCTGCCTTATCAGATGCATTTATATCCAGAACTGCAGCCATAACCTTTGGCTGGTTAGCCATTAATCCTATTGTGTGCCCATTAAGTTTTGCAAAACCAATAACAATATTCTGAGCATAGTCTTTCTGTACTTCAATAAAGGAGCCAACGTCAAATACAGAATTAATCAAATCTTTAATATCGTAAGGTTTTCTTGGATTATCAGGAAGCAGATCCAGAAGTTCCGGAGTTGCTCTGTCAATCGGATCATCACATTCCCATACAGGAGGAAGTTCTTTATTATTTGAAGGAAGATAACTAAGTAATCTTTGAATAAAAACTAAACATTCTTCTTCGGAACTGAACCTGAAGTGTACATTTCCACTTTTAAATGTATGCGCCTTTGATCCACCAAGATCTTCATGTGAAATATCTTCTCCTGTAACAGCTCTAATTACATCAGGTCCTGTTATATACATATGGCTTACTTTATCTACCATAAAAATAAAGTCGGTAATAGCAGGGGAATAAACAGCCCCACCTGCACACGGACCAAGAATAACAGAGAGCTGTGGAATTACACCGGAACTAAGTGTGTTCGCTCTGAAAATCTTTGCATATCCATCAAGAGATAGAGTTCCCTCCTGGATTCTTGCGCCACCGGAATCATTTATCTGAAGAAAAGGAGTTCCGTTTTTCATTGCATCAAGCTGGGCTGTAGATATTCTTTCTGCATGCATCTCTCCCAGAGATCCACCTAAAACAGTAAAATCCTGTGAAGAAAGAAAAACCTGACGACCGCCAATTTTTCCGCTTCCGGTTACAACACCATCTCCCAGAAATTTTTTCTTATCCATACCAAAATCTGTAGATCTTACAGTTACATATGTTTCCTGTTCTGTAAAAGAGTTTTCATCTAAAAGATAGTTAATTCGTTCTCTGGCTGTAAGTTTGCCTCGTTCATGCTGGGCTGTAATTCTATCTTCCCCGCCACCCAATAACATTTTTGCCTGCATTTCTTTAAATCTGTTATAAGCATCCTGATTTGACATATTTCCTCACCTTAAAATATAAATTGGAATTTCAATTTTGCCGGAGAACAAATCATTCTGAAACCTGTTCTGAAAAGCAAAGCTCATACTATCAACAGCTTATCTTTACGTCAAGAAAAAAGAAATGAATTTATAGAACTTTACTTGACACCATTATTCATCTTAACTATAGTACTCCTTTACAACAAATTTAAGGAGTAATATTATGAAGGCAATTGTACCTGAAAAAGTTTCCCAGGATGTACTTAATATCCCTGTAGCTGAAATTGAAGCATGGCTCGCTGGCCCTGTCAATACATTAACACCATTCGAACCTGCTTATACAAAAACCCGAGATGGCAAAAACCTTGTTATCCGTGCTCTTAGAAAAGATGAAGCACCTGAACTTTTAAAGTTCCTCAAGAAATTTATTGAAATAGACAGAGACTTCTACGATATCGTAGGTGTTCGTGTTTATGCAGAAGTTCTTGGATGGCTCCGAAACAGACTTAA
>DAOVSY010000157.1 GCA_030633365.1 Spirochaetaceae bacterium
AGTGAATGCCATCAACCAGGCTATTAGAGATCAGAACTCAGATGCCACACTGGAATATATTTTTGTTGGAGATTTTAATGATCCACTAAAAGCCAGACAGGCAGCAGAAGGCTTAATGTCCCAGGGTGCAGATATAATAATCAGTGCTGTAAATCTTGGAAACTTTGGACTCTACAGTGCAGTGAAAGAGGCTGACAAACAAGTATTTTTAACTACCACATATACAGATAAATTTACTCAGGCTCCTGATAATTATCTTTCTTCAGATCTGTTTAATTTTAGCATACCTGTTTCAGGAATTGTTGCCAAAATTGTTGCTGGTGAGAAAAGTGGATTTTGGAGTATGGAATATGGTGAAGGAAAAGCAAGATCAACACAATTTCCAATTAGTAATGTGAGTGACTCCATTAATGCTGCTGTAAAACAGATAGCTGAAGATGTTGCTTCAGGTAAAATAGTTGTTGAAAAAGTTCTTGGTGAAGTTCTTCAATAGTACTAAGAGATAAACATTGGTATAAACTGTAAGGACTCCTGTTTTAAGGGGTCCTTATTTAATTGTCTTTGTTTCTATTTTGGAGGAGGTTGGATTTTCAATGGCAACTAATTATATAAATTGTAAAAGTATTAGTAAAACATTTGGAGTAGTAAAGGCTCTGGATAATATTGATTTTGTAGTTAAGAAAGGTGAGATCCATGGTCTTCTGGGAGAAAATGGCGCTGGGAAATCTACTCTTATGAATATCCTTTATGGTTTGTATCGGCCCAATAAAGGCGAAATTTTTCTGGATGGTAATAAAATTATTATAAAATCACCCCTGGATTCAATAAAAAATGGAATTGGGATGGTTCATCAAATTTCCACCCTTGTTCCTGAATTTACAGCTGTAGAAAATATTATGCTTGGTTCAGAAGGTGAAAAATTTTCTCTTCCTACTGCCAGAGAAAGGAAAAAAATTAAAGAGATATCGGAAAAATTCGGTCTTCAGTTTCCTTTGGATGTAAAAATCAAAGAGCTTTCGGCAGGTGTTAAACAGAAAATTGAGATTGTACGTGCTTTATATAGTGGAGCAACACTCCTTATTCTTGATGAACCAACTACTTCTCTGGTTGAGAGTGAGTTTCAGCAATTATTAAAATCACTAAAGGTTTTTGTTGAAAAAGGAGTTACTGTAGTATTTATAACTCATAAAATAAAAGAAGTTATGGAAGCCTGTACAGCTGTAACAGTTATGAGGAAAGGCAGGGTTCAGGCCAGAGTTGATAAAGAAGAACTGGGAATAGAAAAGCTTGTTAAACTTATGTTTATGGAACAGAACATAGATGTTACAGAAAGTGCTCTTCCCAAAGTAGATTTGCCTGAAATCGAAATTAGTAAAGAACCTGTTCTGCAGGTTCAAAATATATCTATTGCAGGAGATGATACAAATCCAGGTCTTAAAGATATTTCCTTTGATATTTTTGGAGGAGAAATCTTGGGTATTGCAGCTGTTTCCGGAAATGGCGAAAAAAGTATTGCAGAATGTATGATTAATCCATCTGTCTTAAGTAGTGGTGATATTCTTGTTAATAATGAATCAATTAAAAAATGTACTCCATTGGATGTTTTTGCTAAAGGAGTTTTTTATACACCTGAAGACAGGATTAAAGAGGGTATTTTAAATGAAGGTAGTATAAAAGAAAATATTCTTCTAGGTCATCATCAGGAAGATAGATTTCTTAAAAAGAAACTTTTTATTGACTGGAATGAAGCGGGAGTTGCAGCCAGAGATGTTATTAAGGAATTTAATGTAGCCACACCGGATGAAGAACTTTCAATTCGGAGACTCTCAGGCGGGAATATTCAAAAGGCAATTATTGGCCGGGCATTTGTAAGCCCTCTAAAATTACTTATTACCCATAATCCTACCTCGGGTCTTGATATATCAACAGTAGAGTTTATTTTTAAGAAACTGGTTGAATTAAGGAATAGTGGAAACAGTGTCCTGTTTGTTAATGAAGATCTGGACGAGTTAATGATTGTTAGTGACAGAATTGCTGTATTGCATGATGGCCAACTTAAAGGCATCTTTAAGCGGTCAGAATATGACAAGTATAAAATTGGCCTCATGATGATAGGAGGGTAGTGTGATACAAAAAAATAAAGTTTATTCTTCAATTTTGAATAATCTTATTATTTACGGAATAGCAATTATACTCGCATTGGGAGTAATCTCTGTTTTTGTAGCAATTTTAGGTTTTAATGTATGGGATGCTCTTCGTACCCTTTTAACAACATCCTTTAAATCCTCTTTCGGTTTTTCCGAAACAGTAAAAAAGGCTATTCCTCTGTTATTTGCCACTTATGCATTTACCATCCCCTTTATGATAAAGTTTTTTAATATTGGTGGGTGGGGACAGATGCTCTTTGGTGGAACCATGACAGTTGTTGTAGGTCTTGCACTTGGCCCCTTAGCCTTGCCAGCTGTAATTATGGTTCCTTTGCTACTACTGGTTGGAATTGTTTCCGGTGGATTATTTGCGCTTTTAGCAGGATTTCTCAAAGCAAAATATAATGTTAATCCTATAATTTCAACAATAATGCTGAACTTCATTGCTTATCAGTTTGTTAACTTTATAGCTACTTCAGATGCATTTAAAGACCCTCTGGAAGGTCATCCTATAACACTGCCACTTTCGGAATCTTCTCTAATGGGTTTTTTTGGTGAAATACCTGCATCCATTATTGTTGCATTTATTGCAATAATATTTGTATATCTGGTTATGAAGAGAACCCGGCTGGGATTTGAGATTACTTCTGTAGGACATAATCTTACATCTTCTCAAACCTACGGAATCAATTTTAGTAAAACTATTATGGTTGCTTTTTTTATAGGTGGAGCTCTTGGTGGCCTTGGCGGCTCTCTGGAAGTAATAAATATCCATGGAAAGCTAATAGAAGGTTTTGCCAAAACCAGTGGTGCCCAGTATGGTATATTCGGAATTCTTACCAGTCTGGTTGTTGCAGGAAATCCTCTTGCAGTCCCTTTTGCTGCGTTTTTTATGTCAGTTCTTCTTGTTGGAGCGGACTCACTCCAAAGAACAATGCAGGTTCCGGTTGAAGTAGTTTTTCTATCCCAGGCAATAATAGTTATGTTTATAGTTATTATCAGGGAGAAATATGGAAAGGAGAATAAATAATGTCTTTTATCACATCTTTTATTGAAAGCGTGATGGTATACACTACTGTTTATACTCTTGCAAGCCTTGGAGTTTTAATTTCAGGGAGAACCGGTGTTTTTAATGTGGCAGGTGAGGGAATTATGCTTGCTTCGGCCTCAGCCGGATTTTTAGCTGCATTTATCAGCGGCAGCTGGTTTGTTGGTTTTCTTGCAGGTGCGTTAATGGGCGCATTTTTTGGACTTATTCTGGTCTTTGTGCATGAGACATTTAAGGTAAATCAGTTTATTTTGGGGATTTGTCTGGTTATTTTTGGATCCGGTCTTTCTGATCTAATCTATAAGCTTGTAATAGGTGTACGGCTTTCTGCACCCATTGCACCTGATACTCCTGAAGTAATTATTCCCTTTCTATCAAAAATTCCTATAATTTCAGGATTTCTAAATCATGATGTTATTGTTTATTTTATGTATGTTACTGTTTTAATAGCCTGGTGGTTTTTTTACAGGACTAAAATTGGTCTTGAAACTAGGGCTATTGGTGAAAATCCAAAAGCAGCAGATGTTGTTGGAATAAATGTTTCCATGCGGAGATATCTGTCAACAATAATTGGTTCATCTTTAATAGGTATTGCAGGTGCATATTTAACAATTGCAATTACAAAGACTTATTCCCCTGATATTTCTGCTGGAAGAGGTTTTATGGCAATTGGAATAGCTATTTTTGCCAGCTGGAAGCCTCAGCGGGCAATTATTGGTGGTTTTATATTTGCTTTTATTGAGGTTATGTCATTTCAATTACAGATCATGTCAGATAAAATCCCGTATCAGTTTTTTCTTATGCTTCCTTTTATCTCTGTACTGGTTATTATGATTGTTTTTAGAAAACATATTGAATTTCCTGCTTCTGTGGGGAAACCATACAGCAGAGAGTAGTATTTAATCCATATCCCTGGGATCCGGATAAAATGGAGATAGATTATCCGGCATTTCAGGGTTAAGTTTTTTGTACCCAATTATATATTTTATGGAACTTATACTTCCTTTGCTGAACTCTTTTAAAAATTTATCTTCTTTATCAAAGGATGAAGTTAATACTGTATTCCCATTTTCCAGAACTAAATTATTAAAGTAATTCATTAAATTTTTCCATAACTCAATTCCATTTGGGCCCTGTGCCGTATGATTAAAGCAATGATAATATTTTAAAATTCCACCTGTTTCAGGTATAACAGGGAGTGGGATTTTTTTAAGTGAACGACTTATTATTCCTGCCAGAGAATAATATATTGGTATTTTTATTACCTTTGTTCTTATAGCTTCAGATATTCTAAAAATACAGGCAGATGCTGAAGAACTACCATCTGTTATAGTGTAACAGTCATATAATTCTGTCTCCTTCATCTCTGGTGTTAGATAACTATTCTCCATGGCTGCCGGAAGAAGATTTTTTGTACCATATTCCTGTTTGAAATTCATGAATAGAGATTTATCATCACAGCTTATTTTTTCAGGATTGTATTTAGCAGCTTTTTTCCTAAAAACAGGCCTTCCCTTTACTATCAAATATCCTGCACCTGTATAACTCTTTCTTTTAAAGAAACCCCTCATTATAAGATTATCGCTTTTGACATATCCATAACTGAAATCGGCACCAATTTTATCTGACCATTTCTCTACCATTTTCCATGCACGGAGCATTATTCGCCCCCCTAAGGTTCTTCTGTATGAGGGATGTATCCTTAAATCATAAAGAAAGACTCCCAAAGCCTTTTTATCTTTAATAAATACACTTTTTCTTACAGCAGCCAAAACACCTATAATTTTCTCTCCATCTACAGCTACCAGTGTATAATGGTTTCCATATAATTTAGATCTAAAGAAATAATCATCTCGCTCTGATAAAATTTTTAAAGTAGTACCCTGGGGGCATTCCTCTTCAAGAATTTTCAGTTTTTTGCTGTCATCAAAGGTTGCTTCTCTAAGAATTAATTTTGCCATAAGGTATTATAAACCATAGTCATAAATCTGCCAAACTTATATTTACCCTAATTCTTTATATTGACAATATACATACATATTCATATATTCCTATATAGAAAATATAGCGAGGTTTTGTATGGCTTTTAGAATAGAAAAGAGTGCCTGTATTGTGTGCGGAGCATGTGAACCGGTTTGTCCGGTGGATTGTATTTCTGTAGAAGATGATGGAAAGAGATTGATAGATGAGGATGCCTGTATAGATTGTGGTGCATGTGCAGAAGTATGTCCTGTTCAGTGTATAGATGAGGTTTAGATAAAATGGTTATACTTGGACAGACAAAAATTAAAGATGCATTCGATACTTATCCGGATATAAAGGATACTTTGATAGGACTTTCTCCTAAATATGAAAAGTTAAATAATAAGCTTATTTTTACAACAGTAGGTAAATGGGCAACTTTTAATGATATTGCTAAAATGGGAAGTCTTTCCATTTGTGAAATATTACATACCCTCAATGAGCAAACAGGAAATATGGGTGAGCTGGAAAGGGTTTTTCCTGAATGTATAAAAGCTGCTCCTGAAATTAAAAAGACAGAACCCTCTCCTTTATGGATGGATTCTATAAATCAGTTTATTGTTATGGATGTAAGAGACAGGAATGATTTCTTTTTTACAGATATAATAAAGCGTCTAAAAGAATTAAAAGAAGGAAATGCTCTCCAGGTAATTAATTCCTTCTATCCGGCTCCAATAATTGGAATGCTTGAAGAAGAAGGTTATGAGCAGTATGTTGAGACAAAATCAGCAGAAGAATTCCGGTTAAATATTAAATATAAAGAATTACCTGACCCTTCAGACTGGCGGGACAAAAAAGAAGAGTTTGAAGAATTTGATGTAAGAAGCAGTAAGGAAGATCCTTTTGGTGCGATTATAAAGAAAGCTGGAGAAACCCCTGAAGGCAGTGGATTCAAGCTTGTACAAAAATTTGAACCAATTCCACTTATTAATATGCTCGAACCTATGGGGTTTGAACACGAGACCGTAGAAATTGGTTATTTTGAGTTCCATGTTTACTTTTACAAAGTAAGAGAAATTGTCAAGAAAAAAATGGATCAGTCAGATCATAGAATTCCTGTTGTAATACAAACAGCAACGCCTGTAGTTGTCCCCATAATAATGCGTTTGCTAAAGTCGGAAAGGCTTATGAATGCCATTAGAATTGATGAATTAAAAATTTGGAAAGAAACAGAAAAACATATGGCCTGGGTTGCCAATGGTAAAGCGGATATAACTTTTTCTGCCATAGCAGCAGCGGCAAAACTGTATTTAACAGGAAATGATCTCAAAATGGCATCAGTTGATATCTGGGATAATTTCTATCTTCTTACCAGGGATTATAGAGCTTCAAAATTTTCCGATCTAAAAGGGCATGAAATTTATATTCCTCTTTACAAGGAAGCTCCTCCCTATGCAATTACAGCATACTTAATGAAAAAGAAGGGTGAAAATCCGGATGATTACAGTTTTAATTTTGGAAACCCATTTGGAAGACCGGAAGAGTTTAAGGACCAGTTTATTAGAGGTGACATTGATACAGTTCTACTACGTGAACCGGAAGCAAGCTTTGCTCTTCATGGAGCAGGGAATGCAGCTATGGTAGCAATATCCTATGCAGATATTTGGAATGAAATCCATCCAGGGTCTGGAATGCTGCCTAATGCCGGGCTTATTTTTAAAGGGGAATTTGCAAAAGAACATCCGGAAGCTGTCAAATTGTTAATGGAAGAACTTAAAATTGCAGTTGATTATATAAATGAAAATCCAAAAGATACAGCAAATCAGTCTTATGATTTAATGGGTGGGAGTGTGGAAGGTCTGGATCTTTTCCTTGAGAGAGTTACTTACCGGCATGAGCCCAGTGTAAATGTTATAGAACCTA
>DAOVSY010000484.1 GCA_030633365.1 Spirochaetaceae bacterium
CTTGTTTTAATTACATGCCGAAGATCAGGTCTATCAGCTACTGCAGCAAATTCCATAACTCCAATTCGCCATGCAGAAAGAAAGTCATCTGTGCCAATTAAAGTGATCTCTACAGGAACCCACAAGGTACCGTCAATACTTAAGGTCATGCTTTTATCATTATGAACTTTTCTATAATCCTTGGATGCTACTCCTGTATTAAAAGCCGCATAGATATGCCCTGGAACAGTAATAAATGCTGTTTCTATACCAAGTGTTTCAAGTAAGGCAGTATAAACAGCGGTTAAATCATCACAATCACCTGTAAGCCTGACAAGTGTATCTCTTGGAATACTTATTGAATCGACTATCTGAGGATTATCCTGAGCTGCAGTAAATGGAGATGTAGGATCTATCTGATAAATTATCCCAAGCTCAGCAAGGCCATAATAGATTTGCATAGCTGCCTGAAGTGCATCTGAAAAAGTGGGAACTATATCATCTTTTGTATATTGACGAATAGCACTGGCATAATTTCGAAGAGCACTGTCTGCATAGGTTATAAATGCTCCAACTTTTCTATCATCATCCCAGGTAAGAGCTGTTTTATCATGAAGATCATAAGAAACTGATGCAACCTGATTTACCGGCCTGTTTCTCCAGATATAATCAACCTTTACCTCTCCTGTTAATGGGGTAATACCATTTTTTGAAAAAACTGCATCGTTAAAAGAAGCAAACAAATCGACTTCAACTGTTTGACCTGCTTCCATTTCGGCAATAGTAATAGCTTTTGTCGGGTTATCCATGTAACCAGCCTGGAAAAAGGAAACATCAACATCATAGATTGAAAAGTCCTCAGTATTTGTAATAGCTACCTTGCCAATGGAATTGTTAACATAATAACTTTGCATAGCAGCGAAGATAGAAGGTAAACGTTCAACTTCAAATTTTATACTTCGAATAAGAGCCTGTGGAGCATCCGGATCTTCTCCAAAACGATACTGTCCTGAAAATCCCACTCCGAAAGAAAATCCATCAAAAAGTCCAAAAGTTTCTGCACTGCCTATATACCTCATATATTTTAAAGAGGGATGTATATCAAGGCTGAAATTAAAGGAAGGATTCAGAGTAGCTCTTAACCCGGCACTGCCTAAAATATTAAGAGTTCCTCTTGAAGTGCCGTCAG
The DNA here is from genome assembly GCA_030633365.1 of Spirochaetaceae bacterium. The sequence goes on from DAOVSY010000484.1 coordinate 1,169, forward strand.
GATCAATATTTGGGAAAATAGCCTGGGACAGGCCCAGAGTTAATTCGCCACCTAATTCGAAAGTTTTTGAAAATCTATTTGACCATAGCACACCAAGAGCACCAAAATAATGTGTATGATCCCATTTTTCAGGTTCATCTCTGTTTAGATCAGAAAACTGTATAACGCCAAGTTGCAGCATAGGCTGAAGCTGGGGTATAGAAGGGAGAGGGTATCTGACATTCCCTGATATTTCTGTAAGTGTAATATCGAAACCATAATCAGAAAATGGGGTTAATCCTATATATTCAGCACCTATAGAAAAAGGGAATTTATAAAATTCATTAAAGTTGGTTGTTTCCTGGGACATTATATTTTTAAAAGAAAATACCAGACATAATAGAACACAAAGTGATATTCGAAGAGATCGACGGATACCCGTAATATACATGTAAAAACTCCATTACTATAGATATCAATATACTACATTTTTCATGATATTCCATAAATATTTATCAAAAACTGATAAATTAGATCGATTACTTTCTTTATTAATCTAATTTCACAATATTGAGAATCAAAATCCTGAATAACCGGAAATATTTTAATGTTTTTTTGGTATAATAATAGTACATTTATAAAAGGATGTTAAAAAAATTGTCCAGGATAAAATATAATTCCTTAATAAAAAGTAAAATCTTCATGATATTTATTTTAATTTTAATATCTGCTTCTTCAGTATTTAGTCTTGAGAGTAAAGATAATGATTCATGGGAAAAGCTTACATTAAGTCTGGAACTTCTTATCGAAAATAAATCAGAAGAAGCAATACTAATATTGAAAAGTATTATTATTGATTATCCAGAGACAACTGCTGCAATAAAAGCTAAAGAATATATAGAAAAGATTACTACAAAGTTGGATCGATCCGGCATCATATCTTTTTATCTTGGGAATATGATTACTTCCACCTGGGCAGCTTACAGCATACCCATGATTCTGGATATTGAAAATGGAATTATACTTGGAACAACAGGAATAATAGGTGTTGGGGCAGGAGTTTATACTTCCTGGTTAATGTCAAAAAATATCGATATGAGCCTTGGAAGAGACTTATGGATTGAATTTATTGAGTCAGTTGCTGTAACTAATTTCCAGTATGCATATTCTATTTTTGGAGATAATATTACAGATTCCAATTTAAGAGAAAAAATTAATATTGGAAGTCAGGTTGTTACTTCTCTTGCATCCAGAGGATTAGCCTATAATTTTATGTTAGATAAAGACCCTTCGGAAGGAAGAGTTTTTACTGTTATTAACACATATGCCTGGTCCCAATATTATTTATGGATTACTCTGTCTGAAATTTTTAATTCCACAAATGATAATCTGAACTATGGTCTGGGTCTACTTGTTCCAGACCTTGCAGCACTTGGATCTTATTACCTTTGGGACC
>DAOVSY010000002.1 GCA_030633365.1 Spirochaetaceae bacterium
AGCTGTAAATAAACCAAAATATTTAACTGGATATATCTGTGATGTTATCAATGATGTAAAACCAACAGCCGTTGTAATAGCTGTCATTACCACAGGCTTCCACATATGTTTAAGCATATCTGTCAATGCTTCAACTTTTGTAGCTTCCGGATTATTATTTATAAACAGTTCAAGATAGCTGAAAAGATGAATTCCATAAGCAACACCTATGGCTATAAGCATAACCGGAATCATTGTGGATACAGAATAAATTGGTATATTTAAAAGAGCCATTAGACCGAATGTCCAGATAGTAGATAGTAAAACAACCAGCAAATTAAGAACTGTACCTTTAAAGCTTCTTAAAATTAAAAGAAGAACAAATATAATAGTTAGTATAACTATAGGTGCCATTCTTTTCATATCTGCAGGTGCAAGTTTACCAAGTGTACCTTCAACTATAGGACTACCAGCTACATAAATTGTCTCAGGCCCTTCATAGCTTTCGCCAAGTGCAAGAATCTGATTGTAAAATTCATCTGTAAATGTATCATCCTCGAATTCCGCAACTACAATTGTAACATTTTCATTTAAAGAAACTATTCGGCCGTATATCATATCATTTGCCCGAACATCATCCCGTAGCTGTAGAAGTTTTGCTTCAGTGCTTGGTACTCGTTTATAAAATGAATTTACTTCCATTCCATACTCACTGCCTACAATATTATCTGCAGTGTAAAGAGATGTTACATCACTCTTTTCAATACCTTCCATAGCCTGGATCTCTTTTGTAAGATCTTTAACTTTTTGAAGAGTACCTTCATTGTAAATTCCATCCTTATTCTCTATGGCTACAATAATACCGTCTTTTATATCAAAAAGATCTTCTGCGTCATTACTGTATATAAATGCCGGATGTTTTTGTGGCATATATTCGTCGAGATCTGTTACCATCCTGGTATTTGATCTCATTGCAGTTATAAATACACCTGTTAGTACTACCATTATAAGTATCACTAACCAGGATAATCTAAGTAATTTTTTATCATTCAAAATGTTATCTCCTTATAAGATTTTTTGTTAGTTTATTATTACTAACTTCTATATTAAAAAAATTGTAATGCTAAGCTGCTATCATTACCTCCAAAGATTTAATTAATTTATTTCCAGAGTCTATAAGATTTGATGAAAATCCGGATAAACGCCAGACAGTTACAATATGTCTTATTGATCCCATGACAACTATACTCAGTTCGTCTATACCTATATCAGATCGAACACTGCCATCATCCTGTCCTTTTTCTAAAAGATTTGTAAAAAATCCTATTGTAGTATTCATAATGTTTGAAATCATTAGAGATAGTTCGTTCTGATTCTGAAAGATTTCTTCAGAAAAAATTACTGCAGACATTGCAGGATACTTATTAAATCTGTTCATTATCATTTCTATTGACCGGGTAAGATGTTGAAATGCAGATTCACTCTCTTTCGGAACATTTTCATGAATTAATTTATTCTGATGTTTAAATGAGTCCAATACAGCAACAAGGATTTTCTGTTTACTATCAAAATGACGATATATTGCAGGTTCAGAAATTCCCAGTTTACTGGAAAGATTTTTCATAGTTAAATCCTGAATACCTCTGTCAGAAATTATATTAATTGAAATTTCTATAATTTGTTGTTGTCTTTTAGTTAAATCTTTCATTTCACCCCGTTGTTAGTTAATAATCACTAACTAGACAGAATATATATAATTAAAAATAGAATGTCAAGAAGAATTAAAAAACATTTATAAATTAATTTATCTCATTAATGAGGATGTAATTGACAAAACTTAAGAATTTGATTAAAAATACACCATGCGAGAGTAGCTCAGCGGTAGAGCTCCACCTTGCCAAGGTGGATGTCGAGGGTTCAATTCCCTTCTCTCGCTCCTAAATAATAAACCGGTGGATATTATTCACCGGTTTATTTATGTACAAAATTAATACTAAAAATATTATTTAAACAAATTTTCCGGTAAATATTCCTTTCTAACTGGAGAAAATACTTCTACAACAGTAGAATCCAAAATGGCCGCAGCACTGTGAACAACATTTGATTTAATTGCCCAGCTGTCTCCCGGAGATACTTCAAATGTCTCGTTTCCAATGGTAAGGATCATAGCCCCGGAAACAAGGTACCCGGTTTGTTCACATGGATGATGGTGCTTAGGTAAAGAAATACCCGATTGAATCAGAAACTCTGATAAAAGTGTTTTTTCACCGTAGGTTAGTGTTTTTAATTTAACTCCTGGTATTATTTCTTTATAGTCAGTTTTCTCTTTTTTATAAAACATTACAAAACTCCTTTGGTTGCATAGCCGAGCAGGAAGCTTGCTTCCGACCAGGCTTTGCTTGCATAGGCGACCAGCCTTCTTTTATTAATGATAATGCTTTATCTGAAAAAAATCAAAACCCTTTTTCAATAATTCCTGCACCAACTACTGTATCTTGTTCATAAAATACAGCTACCTGACCTGGAGTAACAGCTCTTCTTTCTTCAAAAAAATTAACTTCTATAAGATCTTTTTTTATTTCTTTTAATACTGCAGGCGCACCATTATCCCTATATCTTATTTTAGCATCAACAGTAATAGGAAAATCTGGTTTAGAGCATGATATCCAGTTACACTTTGAGACAATCATCCCCTTATTTAACAAATCATTATTAAATCCGAGAACAACTTCATTACTTATGGGCTTAATCCCTATTACATAGTAAGGATCTGTATTGGAACTTATCCCCAATCCCCGTCTTTGCCCAATGGTATAATTTTCGATACCTTTATGTTCCCCTAAAACAATACTGTTTTCATCAATAAAATTGCCTGGACCCTTTGATTTGTCAATGAATGCTCTATAATCACCGGAACATAAGTCCTGACTTTCCTTTTTATAAGTGGTAAATAAACCTGCTTCTTCTGCAATAGCCCGTACTTCAGGCTTTGTTTTACCCCCAAGAGGAAATAGTATTCTCTTAAATTGTTTCTGACTTAACATAGAAAGAAAATAAGCCTGATCCTTACCTTCATGTATTCCTTTTTTAAGTAAATATCTACTCTTTTTTTTACTATATTCCAATATTGAATAATGACCAGTTGCAAACTTTTCGAAATCGACTCCTATAGAGAGCGCTTTTTCTATAAATAGACCAAATTTTACTCCTCTGTTACACATTACACAAGGATTTGGAGTTTTCCCGGATGCATATTCAGTCTTAATATAATCAACTACAATATTCTGATATTCAGATTCCAAATCAACTTTAAAAAATGGGATATCAAGAAATTCACAAACTTTCTCAGCATCAACAGCAAGAGAATCATTTCCAAATAAATTCATCCATATACCAATAACTTCATGCCCATCTTTCTTTAAGAGGTATGCAGCAACAGAAGAATCAACGCCTCCACTTATGCCTACAGCAATTTTCATATATCCTTACCCCCTTTTTACGTATGAGTAAAATAGTATAGTATTGAAAAATGAAAACTTTAGCAATCTATCTTCGTTTTGTAGGTTTAGAACTTATTTCTCCTCTAAACTATTTACTTGCTTTTATTGTTGGCACAATTATAGGATTTTCACAGAATCTTTCCCTTTTTACCAGCCCTATCCCTTTTGTTGTACCACTTCTTGTTCAGGTTTTCTCAAAATCTGCAGTTAAATTTCAACACAGAAAAAAAGAAAGACTAATGCAATTACCTGATAAACGAGTGGATCCTGCATTTCTTATGAATAAAGATGGTAGAATCCTTGAGTCAACAGGTAATACTTACAAACTGTTTAAAGAAAATAAAATTGAAACAATATATAAGTTTTTTGGACATCCCGATGATTGTTCTCTGGAACAACTGAATGTTAAATCCTGTTATTCACCAGTTACACATAAATGGTATAGTATTAAAATTTCTCAACCCGATGATTGTGGTGATCTGCTTGTGTGGTTTAATAATATTACAGACAGAGTCGCTCATGATAGTAATTTAAAATCTATAAGAAATTTTAATAATGATATTATAAATGATCTTGATAAATTAGTAATTCATAACGATATTTATATACGCCTTGCAGATTTAATTTTCAACTATAATTATTCAAGTATAGTTATATTACAGGTTAAAGAAGAGGTATTAGAGGGTTTTAAATTTAAAAAAATTGAGGATGGTTCTATCAAATCAGAACCAATTAAACTTAATAAAAATTCTGTTGCACCTATACTCCTTTCCAGACGTATTTCTAAAGTGATTTCTTCAAAAAACAGTGATTATATTTCTCAGATTGAATTTGAAAGAACATATCCTTTTGACAAAGGGGTTAAAGAGTTTATAGGCATTCCGATTAGAAATTTTATTAATTATCACAGTGGAAAACTTTCAATAATTGCATTTAATAAAGATAAGGAAATAACCAATCAGGATCATCTTTCCATGGAATCTTTTGTTGATACAGCAATGGTAACCCATTCTCTTGTGGAACTTGCAATAAAAAATGATAGAAAATTTATGCAGTCAATTGACGGTTTGTGTGCTTCGGCTGAGTTTAGTGATGAAATGACAGGAAAACATTTGGAAAGAGTAAATAGATTTTCCAGATTAGTTGCTGAATTATATGGAATGGATGAAATATTTTGTACGGCAATTGGTCAGGTGGCCTCTGTTCATGACATAGGAAAGGTTGCAATGCCTCATATTATTAAATTGGAAAGAAAACTTAACCATGAAGAACGATTGGAACTAAATATGCATCCAATCTATGGAGCCCAAATAATTCTTAAAATGATGAGTTCATCTTTAAAAGAATATAAATTTGATATGGCTTATCAAATTGCTCTTAATCATCACCAAATGTGGAATGGAAAAGGTTATCCCTCTATTATAGATTCCAATGGTAATTATGCAGACTTAAAAAGCAGGCATTATTCTGATTATTTATCATTTACACCCTCTAAAGAATCAGATATTCCTTTAGAGGCATTATTTGTATCTTTGGCAGATAAGTACGATGCTCTTAGAAGTCCCAGACATTATAAGCCAGCATTTTCTCATGAAAAAACTATTTCTATACTAAAAATAGATGATAGAACTGGAATTCCCGGTGATGATGTATTTGGTCCTGAAATTTTTAATTTATTTTTGGCTAATGATAATAAATTTGAAGAAATATATGAAATTATGAAGGATTAAATTTTTTCAGGCCGTTCAAACTGAACGACCCTTTTTTATAACTGTTGATATTAAGAAAAATCCTACTTAAAGTATCTATTTAGTAGTCCCTGAAAAGCTTTACCATGTCGGGCTTCATCTTTACACATCTCATGAACAGAATCATGTACAGCATCATAGTTAAGTTTTTTAGCCAGTACAGCTAAATCTTTTTTACCCTGTGTCGCACCGTATTCAGCAGCAACTCTTGCTTCAAGGTTTGCCTTTGTATCAGCTACAACAACTTCACCAAGCATCTCTGCAAATCTTGATGCATGATCAGCTTCTTCAAATGCAATTCTTTTGTATGCTTCTGCAACTTCTGGAAAACCTTCTCTATCAGCCTGACGGCTCATTGCCAGATACATACCAACTTCTGTACATTCACCGGTAAAATTCTGTCTTAATCCTTCAACTACTTCTGCATCAAGACCCTTAGCAACGCCAATTACATGTTCATCGGCCCAAACAAGTTCTCCAGACTGTTCATTAAATTTTTCTGCAGGTGCACCGCATGTTGGACATTTTTCCGGAGGATTTTCACCCATGTGAATATAACCGCAAACTGAACAAACCCATTTCTTTTCCATAAATTACTCCTTTAATTGATAATGATTATTATTTGTTGTATTATAAAGACTGTAAGTATAAGTTGTCAAGTATTTCCGCTATTAAACACAAAGATAATAATTAGCTTACATTTTCACATATTTGATTTTTATGCAATTATTAGATACTATTTTTACGTATTTATCAATTTATTGCTTTTATTATTTGGTATTATGAATTATACTGATTTTATAGATCGGAGGGGATATGGATTTGAATAACATGGCTTACAGGAATGATTCTCAATCTAAAGTTACTGGTCGTGCATATTATGTAGATGATTTTAGATTTTATAATGAAGCAAGATGTATTCCTGTTTATTCTGGATATGTACATGCTAAGTTAAACAGTATTAATTATACTGAAGCAGAAAAATCCCCGGGTGTTATAAAAATAGTTACATGGAAAGATGTTCCAGGACAAATTAAGTCTGGTCAAATTTTTCAGGATTACAGTTTTCTTGTTAAGGATAAAATACGTTATGAGGGTGATGTTGTTGCTCTTGTTATAGCCGAAACAGAAGAAGCGGCTATTACAGCTTCCAAATTAATTACACTGGATGTAGAAGAATTACCAATTGTTTTAGAGTCCTCAGAAGCAATTAAGGAAGGAGCCCCTCTTATTCATGAGGAGTTTGCCAAAAATATAATTTGTCATCATAAAGTTAGAAAGGGAGATATAGAAAAGGGCTTTAATGAATGTGACTATATTATTGAAAAAGAATTTCATACTCCCCTGGTTGAACATGCTTATTTAGAAACAGAAGGATCTATTTGTATTCCAAAAAGAAATGGTGGAATTGAAGTTTATGGAAGTATGCAGCACCCTTTTAGTACAAGGAGATTTGTAAGTACTCATTTAGGTATACCCATTTCACAAATTGAAGTTTTTTCCCATCCTGTGGGAGGGAGTTTTGGTGGAAAAGATGATACAGCTGCCATGATTTGTGCAAGAACTGCTCTTGCTGCAACTTTAATTAATAGACCTGTCAGAATGATTTATACAAGAGAATGGTCTGCTAAGGAAAGCTATAAAAGAGTTCCTTATGATATTAAGTATAAGTATGGAATAAATAAAGATGGATATATAAAAGCAGTAAACTGTTATATTTTGGCTAATTCGGGTGCTATAGCATCTACAACTCCATGGCTGACATGGAGATCAACAGCTCAGAGCTGTGGACCATATATGGTTCCTAATGTACATACGGATGTTTATGGAGTAGCAACTAATAAAAGTTTTACAGGTGCATTCAGAGGCTTTGGTGCTCCCCAGAGCAATTTTGCCATTGAACAGATGATGGATATTTGTGCAGAAAAACTTGAAATGGATCCCATAGCTTTTAGAAAGCAAAATGGTGTAATTGATGGATCTACTACAATTACAGGTCAGGTTTTAAATACACATAAAGTTAGTCTGCATGAAGTTATAGATACTGTCGTAGAATCTTCCGATTACTACGAAAAATTTAAAAAGAATGATTACGGTAAGGGCGATAATGAAAAATTCTATGGAATTGGTCTTGCATCATCTTACAGAGGATCCAGCATAGGTGCAGAAGGTATGGATTTTGCCAGCTGCACAGTAAATTGCCAGTTCGATGGTTCTATTGTTTTGTCTACTGGTATATTTGAAAATGGGCAGGGTGCTGAAAGTGCTATGAATATTATGCTTGCAGATCTTCTTGGAGTAAACCTGGAGCGTATTTTTTATGTAACACCATCTACATCAAATATCCCTGACAGCGGAACTACAGTCGCTTCCAGAGGTACCCTAATGGGAGGAGGAGCCATTAAAGATGCTGTAGATAAACTTAAAGAGATTATGACTCAAAATTTATCAGATAAACTACGATGTCTACCCAGAGAGGTTGTTTTTAAAGATGATCATCTTTGGGGGAGAGATGGTTATAAACTTCCATGGGCTGAGGCAGTAAGAATTCTTCACACAAGAAAAACATTTCCTTATGCATTTGGATATTTCCAGGCTCCATCTGTAACCTGGGATGAAGAAACAGGACAGGGTGATGCATACTTTACATATGTATATAGCTGCCAGGCTGCAGAAGTTGAAGTAGACAGGAAAACAGGTAAGGTAAAAGTACTTAAAGTTACTGCTGCCCATGATATTGGAAAAGCTATCAATCGGGATATGGTTAAAGGTCAGATATATGGTGGAATTGTTCAGGGTATGGGAATGGCTTTAACAGAAGATATGCAATGTGTTGATGGGTTTATACAACAGTTAAATCTTAATAAATATAAAATTCCAAAAGCAGGTGATTCACCGGAAATAGTAGCAATTATAGTTGAAAATCCTGATCCAAATTCTCCTACAGGAGCTAAAGGAATTGGTGAACCCGCATTGGAAATTACAGCTCCAGCTATAGCCAACGCTATTTACAATGCTACCGGATACAGAGCTTATTCAATGCCTATAAAAGTTCCTGTAGATAAATGGTCCTGATTTGTAATTAATTCAGGATTATCTATCTAAAAAATTAGTCGGTCCAGCCAGGAAGTAACGTTTGCATCGCTTGGCATTTTCCAATCACCCCTTGGAGAGAGAGAAAGAGTTCCTACTTTTGGACCGTCAGGTAATGCCGATCTTTTAAACTGCTGAGTAAAAAATCTTTTATAAAATATTTTTAACCATTTAAGAATAATTTCTGATGGATATTTATTATGGTAAGCAATTTTTGCAAGAAAAAATACTTTATCCGGACTATATGCACATCGAATTCCATAAAACAGAAAAAAATCATGTAGTTTATATGGCCCAATAGTTTCTTCTGTTATTTGCGTAATTTCACCATTATCCCCTGGAGGAAGTAATTCAGGAGATATAGGGGTATTAATTATATCATTTAAAATATCTACTGTTTTACCCGCTGCCAATGAGTTTGCATAATATTCAATTAAAAATCTTACCAAAGTTTTTGGCACTCCACTGTTAACTGAATACATTGACATATGATCACCATTATAGGTGCACCAACCCAATGCAAGTTCAGAAAGATCTCCTGTACCTATTACTAAAGCATTTAGTTGATTGGCCTTATCCATTAATATCTGTGTTCTTTCTCTTGCCTGGGTATTTTCATAAGTTATATCGTGGACAGTACTATCATGTCCAATATCTTTGAAATGCTGTAAAGAAGCCTCTGTGATACTAATATCTTCCAAAGAGATATTTAATTCTTTACATAGTTCTACTACATTGTTTTTGGTTCTTCCTGTTGTGCCAAAGCCAGGCATTGTAATACATTTAATTCCCTGATAATCCAGATTAAGTTTTTTAAATGCTTCCAGAGTAACCAGTAATGCGAGTGTAGAATCAAGGCCACCGGAAAGGCCTAAAACAACTTTAAATATCTTAATGTTATTCATCCGGCTGGCAAGACCGGTACTTTGAATATTTAATATTTCTCTGGAGCGTTTATGCAGATCCCTTTTATTTGAAGGGACAAAAGGAGAAGGATCGATAACTCTATTTAGTTTGGAATCGGAAAATTTTTCTGATTTATAATAAACTCTTCTATATGATTTTTTATTTTTAATATTAGCAACACTTTGACTGAAAGTAGTATTATTTAATCTTTCATGCTGAATAAATTCTAAATCTATGTCAGAAAAAATAACTTCAGCATCCCTGGAAAACCTTTCATTTTCCTGAAGTATTTTACCATTTTCTGCAATTAGTAAATGTCCACTACAGACAGTATCAGTAGTGGACTCCCCTACACCAGCTGATGAATATACATAAGCACCAATAATTGATGCTGATTGATGTTTTACCAGACTCTTACGATATGAAGCTTTACCCAGGATATCTGTACTTGCAGATAAATTTAAAATTATAGATGCTCCAGCTAAAGCTAAAGAAGAACTTGGAGGAATTATGGACCAAAGATCTTCACATATTTCAATACCAAATGATTCAAGACTGTTATTTTCACAGGAAAATATTAAGTCTGTACCAATGGGAATTTCTTTTTTATCTATAAATGTCTTATCTATTGTTAAATTTAAACCAGAACTAAACCACCTTCCTTCGTAATATTCATTATTATTTGGAATATAAGTTTTTGGAACTAATCCTAAAATCTTACCATGAGAAATTACTGCACTGCAGTTAAATAACTGTCCATTTTGTGCATATGGAAATCCAATAATATGTATACCATAAATATTAGTGCTGAAATGTGTAATTTCCAATATTGATTCAAGAGCTGCATCTAATAAAGTCTGCTGTCTGAAAAGCTCACCACAGTTATAGGAAGTAACAGAAAGTTCTGGATAAACACATATATCACATTTTTTATCAGAAGATTCTTTCATAAGCAAAATGATACTTTGAGTATTAAGCTTAATATTAACCGGTTCATTTAAAGGTTTTGCAGCTGCTACTCTTAAATAACCAAATTTTTTTATCATATTACTCCCATTCTATAGTTGCTGGTGGTTTACTTGAAATATCATAAACAACTCTCCCAATTTCAGGTATAATATTTGTAAGTAATGATGAAATTTCCAGCAGATCCTTTGTATTAAAAGGATAAACATCAGCTGTCATACCATCAACACTAATAATTGCTCTTAAGGCAAGAACATAACCATATTCACGGGCGTCACCAGTTACTCCAACAGATTTTACAGGCAGAAGGACACAAAAAGCCTGCCAAATTTCATTATAAAGATCTCTTTTTTTAAGTTCATCAATAAATAAAGAATCTGCTTCCTGAAGAATACTCACTTTTTCCGGTGTTATTTCACCAATTATTCTAACAGCAAGTCCTGGACCAGGGAATGGGTGTCGTGAAATTATTCTTTTATCAATACCTAAACTAAGACCCAGCTGCCTAACTTCATCTTTAAATAGTTTGTCTAATGGTTCAATAATAAGTCCGGATTTCCGTTTTGCCTCAACCAAAGGAGACCGGACATTATGATGAGACTTTATAACTTTAGCTTTAGCACCAACTCCTTTCCCTGATTCAATAAGGTCTGTATAAAGTGTCCCCTGAGCAAGAAAATAGTTACCTGAAAGATCATGTGGTAATTCCTTTTCCTGAATTTTTATAAAAAGATCTCCTATAATCTCTCTTTTCTTTTCCGGATCTGAAACACCCTTAAGTTTACTAAGAAATATTTTTGAAGCATTTACTATTTGGATGTTTTGTGCACCAAGACTTTTTAGATAAACTTCAATTTCTGCAGTTTCATTCTTTCTCATTAAACCGGTATCAATATACATAAGGTATAGGTTTTTGCGAGGTAGGATTTTTAAAAGCATTCCTGCAACAACAGAGGAATCAACACCTCCTGATATCAATAATAAAACTTTATTACTTCCAACCTTTGTTTTTATTTTTTTGGATTGTTGATCCATAAAAATATTCATATTCCAGCTTTTGTCTGATTTACAAATACGAAAAATAAAATTACCCAGTATTTCAATACCAAAACTACAATGGCTTACCTCTGGATGAAACTGAAGTCCATAAAGATTTTGTTTTTTATTTATACCAGCAGCTGGATGATTTTCTGATTCAGCTAAAAGTTCAAAACCATCTCCTAAAGTATTAAGACTGTCTCCATGACTCATCCAGGAAGAAAACCCATCAGGAACACCAGCAAAAAGATCAGAATCATTTAAAATGGATACAGGAGCTTTACCATATTCTTTAGTAAGGGATGCATCAACACTGCCATTATTAAGAACAGTCATCTGCTGAAATCCATAACATATTCCCAAAACAGGTATCCCTGTTGAAAAAACACTACTATCCGGTTTTGGAGCTCCTTCTTCATAAACAGAAAAAGGAGAACCGGATAATATAATTCCTTTTGTATCCTTTAATAATTGCTTTGTAATAATTGTTTCTCCAGCATATATCTCACAGAAAACGCCAAGTTCTCTTATTCTTCTGGCTATTAACTGAGTTGTCTGAGAACCAAAATCTAAAACAATTATTTTGTCCAAAGGCTCGTTCTCATCATAGTTTGTTTTCTTTGATAACCTACTGATACAATACCAACAGGAGTATTTGTATATTCTTCTATGAATTTTATATAATCCTGAGCATTTTTAGGTAAATCCCCATATTCTTTAACATTTGATATATTTTCAACCCAGCCTTTAAAACTTTTAAGAACAGGTTTTGCCCGGCTAAGAAGATCTCTGGATGAAGGGAAGTTAACAATTTCTTTTCCATCTACTTCATAAGCAGTACAAACCTGAATATCTTTAATTTCATCATAAACATCAATATGTGTTAAAACCAACTGATCTATAGAGTTTGTTCTACAGGCATATTTTAGTGCTACAAGATCCAAATAACCACACCTTCTTGGACGCCCGGTAGTTACACCATATTCTCTACCTAAATCACGAATATAGTCCTCAAGTTCTCCATCTCTCTCTCTTAGAAATTCACTAGGGAAAGGGCCGTTTCCAACTCTTGTGGAATATGCTTTAAAAACACCAAACACTTTATCTATAGAACCAGGTCCAACTCCTCCACCAAGGGCTGCTCCTGCTGCTGCAGCATACCCGGAAGAAACAAATGGATATGTTCCTATATCAAGATCAAGAAGAATACCCTGAGCACCTTCGAACAGAACTTTTTTATCACGATAAGTATCCATAAAAGACGCCATATCTATCATCATGCTTATTATTCGATCTATAAAGGGTTCCAGAAATTGTTTTTCATCTTTAGTTAAATTAGAAAGAAATTTATCATCTCCCAGATCACATATTCTAATACCTTCTCTTTGTGCTTTCTGAGCATATGTAACACCTATACCCCTACCGGTAGTACCAATTGGTGATCGTCTGCCTTTTTCAAGTTCAATATCCATTTTTTTATACCCTGGCATAACAATATGTGCCCTATCGGAAATAAAAACTCTACCTTCCCAGGAAATCCCCTGTTTTGTAATAGTTTCCAGTTCAGAAAACAGAGACTCCGGATCAATGACCATTCCGGTTCCTAATACAACATTTGTATTTGGATATACAATGCCAGACGGAATAAGATGCAGTTTATATGTAATATCACCTGTTACTATTGTATGGCCTGCATTAGCACCACCTGAAAAACGAACAACAAGATCAGCTTCTTCAGAAAGATAATCAACAATTTTCCCCTTCCCTTCATCTCCCCACTGGGCTCCAATAACTACTGAATACATCATGACTCCTTAAATTACATAATCTTTAACCTGGATAAAGTTAATAGTTTCAGATTTGAACTATTTTGTCAAAGCTATATAGGTTTTCTTGTTGATGAAAAAATGAAAAAAGAGTTAAATATAAATGTGCTAAATAAAAAACTAAAACTTAAATTTGAAGAAGCTCTTAATTTAGGTAAAAAACGGAAATATCAGGAAGCTTCTGAAATACTTCTTGAATTAACAAAAGAAAGTAATGAATTACCTGAAGCATATTTGTTTTTGGGTAGAAGTTATCATAGTTTAAATAGAATGAATGAAGCAATACAGGTTCTTCAGCACTATTTAACTCTTGTACCAGATTCAGCATCCGGGAATTTTTTTCTTGGAAGATCTTTGCTTTCTATAGGGTTAGCAAAGAATGCAATTCCTCATTTAAAAAAATCAGTAGAAGCACATTCAAAATCATTACATGCGAATGGTTTTTTAGGTATTGCCTATCTTAAAGCCGGCAGATCTGATATTGCAATTAATTATCTTGCTACAGCAGTTGAATCTTCTAAGAAAGGTACAGGCATATATAAAATATATATGGGAACTCTTTTTTTAAGAGCTGTAAATAATTTTAATTCAGGTAATATAGATTTGGCTTCTCAAATGTTTATTTTCTTAATCAGTAATAATTTTAATAATATTTTACCTAATATATACATGGGTATGATTGAACGGCAAAATGGTAATTATAAAAAATCATTGGATTTTTACGAAAAGGCCTTAGAGTTCTCCCCTAATGATAAACTTTTATTGTATAGAAGAGCAGTTCTTTTATATAAAGTTGGAAAATCAAATATTGCAGTTGAAGAACTTAAAAAATTAGACATTGAACCGGATATAGATGAAAATGTATATTTAGCTTATCAGTTTTTTTATAATAAAAATTTCAAAAAAGCACTTTACTATGGAAATTTAGCTCTCCACGGAGATATCCAAAGTATTGAGTTACATCTATTATTAGGAGAAATTAACAGAGAATTACACAATTATGATCCTTCAGAAAACCACTATAAAAAGGCAATTAAACTTGACAGAACAAGGCTTGAAGGCAGATATGGCTTATCCTTGTTACTTTGGATAAAACAAGATTATAAATTAATGATGGTTGAATTAAAAAAAATTACTGTCAGTGATTCGGGGAATAAGATTGCTTCATATTATTCAACACTTTGTATGTGCAAATTAAATTATGAAACTGAAATAACTATTCCGGCAATTCAGGAACAAATAAGAATTAATAATCCGGATTCTTATCTATTTACTGCCCTTGGGGAGCAGTATATTAAAGCAGATCGGGAAGAGTTTGCAGAAAAATGGTTTTTAAAAGCAATTAAACTTAATAGTAACTTTAAAGATGCTTATTCAAATTTAATATATCTTTATAAAAAAGATAATAATACAAATAAATTATTAGATTCTTATAAAAATTACTTACGTATTTCTATCGATTTAGTTAAAAATAATGAATATATACAATTATTATATAAAAGTAAAAAATACAAAATAGTTATAATTGAGATAAATAAAATTATACCTTCAATACCTGATAACAATAAATTATTAAGAATGCTTGCTAATTCATATAGATTTACTAAAAAATGGGATACTGCAATTATTACATATCGACAAGTTTTATTACAAGAACCTGATAATGAGATCTTATTACAATCACTAGTATATTGTCTTGATCATGCTGGAAATAAAATAGCTGCAATCAAGATATTGGAACATGCTCTTAATTACCTAAAAAAACCCTCAATAAATCTGGAACTTATTAAGGGCGTTTTGTATTTTAAAAATAAACAGTATGATGAAGCATTAAAAGTATTTAGACAATCTTTAAATAGAAAACCCAACGACTGGCGTATTTATCATAATATTGCTATGATTTATAAAGCAAAAGGTGTTGATGATTTTGCAGATCAATTCTTTTCAAGAGCAGAAGAATATAAAAATAAATAAATTTCTTGCTATTTTACTGCTATTTTATCTATAATTCAAATATAGGAGATATAAAAATGGCTACAAAAGCATTAGATCTTTTTCAGGCATTTAAAGACGGAAAATTACCGAAAGATGAGGGTTATATAGTTTCTTCTTTTTTCAGCGATAGGAGTAAATACTCAATTTATGAAATTGTTGCTTACAGTGGAGTAAAAAGTATATATGCTACAGCTGAGGGCATAACTTTTCAAACTGACGGTAATAAACTTTTTGTACTTGTAGAACCTGCATCATATTTTAAAAAATATGAAGAACCATACTTAAGAGACAAGAACCATACTATTCCACAAAGATTTTCAGAACTTAATATTATAAATTCAAGTAATCAGACAAAAGTTATGGTAAGTAAAGACCCTCTGGTTACATACTCGTCATTTACTGTTCTAAATCCAACAGGAGCTAACTTTTCTCTGGTATTTTATAATCTTCCTGATGTACTTGAGACATTATCTACTTTCTTTACCCAATCTCTAAATAAAGAAGCAGGTGTACCTAAATCAGATGCAAGAAAAGCAAGTGTTAAGATAATTGAAACTGTCAAAAATTTTGGTATTTGGTAGGATTAATCCGTAGGGAAGGGTTTAAAACCCTTCCCTACAGGAATTTAATCTTCTTTTATTGTTTCCTGAGCTACTGCAAGCAATGCAATAGGCACAGAATAGACGCTGCATGATACATAATCCAATCCAGCTTTCATACAGAATTTAATATTTTCCGGTACCGCTCCATGCTCACCACATAAGCCTTTAGTTAAACCTGGTCTTGTCATACTGCCTCTTCTTACAGCAGTCTGCACAAGCTCTTTGACATGTTTGTTAAGTTTTATAAATGGATTCCCGTCAATAATATCAAATAGAGTATAATCAGGCATAAATGAGGTGTAGTCATCTCTTGATAGACCTATTGTAGTTTGGGTTAGGTCATTTGTCCCAAATGAGAAAAAATCAGCATATTTTGCTATTTCTCCTGCTGCGAGTGCAGCTACAGGAAGTTCAATCATAGTACCAAATCGATATGGTATATTTGGAGCTTTTAGTTTCTTCCTAAGATCAATTTCAATCTGTTTTAACCCTTTATAAGTCTGACCCTCAATTTTCTTACCAAAAATAATGAGTTTTAATTCATCTTCATTCATAATAAGAGGAATCATAATTTCAGGTATAACTTTTACACCTTCACTTTTAAGCTTATATAAAGCTTCAAATATAGCTTCCATCTGCATTTCATAGATTTCAGGATAAGAAACAGCTATTCTGCAACCACGGTGCCCCAACATAGGGTTGAATTCACGTAAATTATCCATATTATCATTAATTTCTTTAACAGTTACATTTTTTGCATCTTTTTCATTCTTCATAAAATCAATAAATAGCTGCATTTCATCTTTGTTATGTGGAAGGAATTCATGCAAAGGAGCATCAAGTAAACGTATGGTAACTTCCTTTCCATTCATAACTTTAAAAAGTTGATAAAAATCATCTTTTTGCATTGCTTTTAATTTTTTAAGAGCTTTAATTCTTTCGTTAAAAGTATCAGAAATAATCATTCGTCTAAAAACATTTATTCTTTTAGAATCAAAGAACATATGTTCAGTTCTGCAAAGACCAATTCCATCGGCTCCAAATTTAAGAGCCAAACCAGCATCCCTTGCTTTGTCTGCATTTACTCTGACTTGAAATTTTCCTAAACTGGATTTTATTATCTTTACAAATTCTAAAAGTCCTGATTTTTCAGGATCAGGTTCAATTAAGTCTGCTTCACCAAAATATATATTTGGATCCCCATAGTGTGGGACATTGAGGGTAATGATATCCCCTTCTTTTAAGATCTTACCATCAATAGTTGCTTTATTACCTGTGACTTTTAAGTTATTTGCTACAAGTGATATTTTTCCATACTGTCTTGCAACAACTGAAGCATGTGCAGCATATCCACCCTCTGCAGAAAGTACACCTGTTGCAACTTCAATAGCCTTGACGTCTTCTGCAAAAGTTGATGTCATACACAAGATTAGTCTGGTGTCCAATCCCTTTTGCTGAGCAAGTTTAAATGCATCAATTAGACCATTGGTAGTAAAATAAACTCTTCCTATAGCCGCTCCAGGGGCACCAGCAACTCCACCAGTAATACTCTTAAATCCCTTAACTGAACTGGGGTTAATAATTGGATGAAGTATTTCATTTAACTGTTCCGGTTTTACTGCATTTATAAGATACTCTTTCGTAATTACCTTTCGTTTGTATAAAGCTAAAAGACACTTAATATCAGATTGTGTAGATTTAGACATCAAAGGTCTTTGATCAATCAGCCAAACTCTACCATTTTCAATAGTAAATCGTATAGCTCTTATTTCTTTAAAATGATCTTCTACGATTCTGGCAACTTTTATTAAATCTTTAAGAAAGTCTGATCCTATTTTTTGTATATCTTTTCCCTTGGTCTCAATAGAATTAAATTTATTTTGATCAAACCAACCTGATAATTTGTCATCACCAGTAACGACATCTCTCGTAAAAAACTGTCCACTTGCTGAATCTTTACCATAGTTACCATAAACCATGGGTTGTACGATTAATGCGGCATCATCATCATCTAATTCATCCAGAGAAAGCATAAAACTTATTCTTTTTAAAACAATTTCAAGCTGTGTATAAACATCAGAATAAAAATTATCAGGAAGCAGCTTTCGGTATTCAGTAATTATCTTTTTAATTTTATCAGCTTTTATATCACTATTTATATACTTTGTAATATCATCAATTTTTTTTAAGAGTACTTTGGATTCACTATTCTTATTTTGAAGTTCTGCAATTTTCTGTTCAATCTGTAAAAAACCTTTTATCTGAAAGAGAATTTCATGATATCCAAAATCTTCACCGACAAAATCTGTAAATCCACTTATTGTATTATCTGTTAATCCAAAATTATGTAATGCCGGATAATTTACAATAGCTAAATTAGGGCTGATGACAATTTTGACAAGCAAAGGATTGTTAGTGTCGCCAAATACTTTTCCTGTTATTTTTTCACACTTCTTAATAAAAGTTTTTATATTTGTTGATACTTCTTCATTTTCAAGATGAGCTGCAATCTTTGAATCTATTATAAAACCTGGAAGTATAGGAAGATCAAGGGCAGCAAAACCCATAGCTTCTTTGCCTCTTATTCCTAACTTTTCCCAAAGTTGTTTATCTTTTATATAGCTATTTCTGCTAAAAAAATGTATGTTTTTTTTCATATTATCCTCTTTTATCAGAACAGATTGAGTACCTTATTAACTGGGAATTTCAGGAAGGATTCAAACATAATGCTTGCACCCTGCTTTAAATATCTCTGTAATTTTGCTACGTCTTTAATATTATCACCAGCAACTGCAAATAAAATTGTACTACCGTGTTTGACTTTACCCCATTTAAAAAGCGAAGCTATTTCGTGGATTCTTTCTCCATCATAGTAAATATACACTTCCAGGCCGGGATACTTAGCTTTATAACTTTCAATAATTTTCTTCCAGGCTTCAACATTTCCATTATGAAACAGTTCATTGGATACAACCACAGAATAATATGGTGTAATTCTTTTTGGTTTCGATATAACCTGTTCAACTTTTTCCTGTACAACCTCTTCCTTAACAGATTTAGTACTTACCTTAGTTTTTTTAGAGCTTTTCTTTTGTACAGGAACAGTTTTTTTCTTAATAACCTTTTTCTCACCAAACTTAAATTTACCTTTTGTCAATTCAACAGATGTTTTTAGTTTTTTTCCTTCTAAATACTTAACTATTTCAGAAATTGCTATATTTGCAATTTTTTTATCATTATCCGGAGAAAAATTTCCTGCATAAATAGTTATAAGTTCATTTCTTTTAAAAGTATGAATTGATTCAAAATGATTTTTATTTTTGGGATTTATTAACATGGGACCCAAATCTGGATGATAATAAATCATAACAATATCTATTCCATTCCATTTTTTAACTTCATCAACAAGAACGTCAAAGTTGCTAATTGTATTTGTCATATTGTAGGAATTGTATTGATATTCCAGTTTATCAAATAAAATTGCATTAATTGAAGGAATTAGCTGATTTTGAGAAATAATTTTCTCTTGCAACAATTCATTAAGAGTATCCGCCACATTATCAAAATCTTCAATAGAGCCTATTACATCAGATACAGTCTGAAAATGACCAAGGGCATTGTTAAAACTTAATTTTGTTGAGAGATTTTCAAACTCATATAAATGATTTGTCATCTAAATACTCCCCTTAAAAAAAGATCGCCCTGTAAAACAGGGCGATCAAATCTATTTTTTTCTTTTTATAATGTTCTCAGTCCACCACTACTTTTTTTTGCACGTGTTTTTTTTGTTTTGCCTGTGTCTACAACACCCTTTCTTTTCTTTGCCTTAGATGCAGGTGCTTTTGTCTTCTTAATAGTAGTAGCAGGTTCATCTGCAGGAGTATTAAGCATATCAAGATAAGACTGACCTTTATCTTTTGCAGGTCCGTTTTCAATAAGATCCAATTCATTAGGATCTCCAAAATGCTGATCAATATCTCCACGTACTGTAGATCTTCTTCTTGAGAAAGATGCAAATGCTGCATCCTGAAAACCTTTTGATACACCATTCAGAAACTCATTAAGTACATTAGCCATACCATCAAGAGTTGCTTTCTTTCTTTTAATAGAAGTAATATCAACATCAAGAAGTATTCCAGTTTGGATATGGTATGGATTGATCATATAATCAAATTTGTTGAATTCCTGTTCGAGAAAATCTAATCTTTCTTCCAGAACACGTCTTTGGATTGGATACTTGTATCCATACATTTCCTGAAGTTTTTCTTTCATTAGAACAAGTCTTTTCTTTACAGAATCTTTTTCAAAAAGATAAGTTCTGTTTCTTTGCTCTACATCTGTTTCTGCAGGCTGCATAAAGGAAATTTCATTCCAGACTTTGTCTATATCCTCATATACAGGATCATTTGATTTAACTTTAATTTTTTTCTTTATTTTGTTTCTGTATATCTTTGCAAGATCATCATAATCACTAACTCTTTTTAGAAACTTGCTGTCAACATAAACCATTTCCAGAACGTCCCATAAATGCTCTACTTCAACCTGAAATGCAGCTATCTGCACATCATAAGCTTTTTGTTCTTCAATAAGCTGAGCATTATCATAGTATTTCATCCTGATACTATATCTTTCATCAGGAAGAGTTTTTGGATCTGTATCCTCATATTCCCTAATAATTAGTTCTCGTCCATTTTTAAGGTTTTCGATATACTGATAACCCATCCTTGAAGTATCAAGAATTGAAGTAATTGAATTAATAGCGGTGTTGTACCCTCTATTTCTAATATTCTCAAGATCAATAATTTTCTTAAGATTTTCTCTGATGTTTAGTTGATCAAATTCTTCAGGATCAATTTCTGCCCTTAATCCTTCAAGTCTACTCATTAGAGATTTAGCCATATGTCTGTATCGTAGTGATTTAGGACTCTCTACTTCATCTGCAGTATGACTCTCAACTTTTTTCATCTTTTCAAATACAATTTCACTATCTGCTAATTCTTCAAGCCCCTGATCAATTCTATCATCTTTAACCTGTTCAATTTCTTTATCTATTAAATCAATAATATTTTTTGATATCAAATCTTTAATAAGATATTCAACTGTCACCTGATAATGAAAAATAGGACTTATCAACTCAGAATCAAGTATATTAACTGATAACTTTACTTCTGTTACAGTTTTAGGTTTATTAAGATTGTCTTTAAATGCACATTTAACAACAGAGTATGCATTTTCGCCTCTTATAAAAGCACCTACATCTGTCTTTTGACGAAGAAGTGAATTTGTAAGATTTTCGAGTTCATTAACACCTCTTTGTATATGCCCCTGTAAGTGTCCATACATGTTAACAATAGATTTCTCAATTTCACCAGTATTAAAACGATCCATTCCACCTACTTCATCAAGAAGTGTTGCAATTTCTTTTGGTGTATATCTTGTCAGAACTTTCATTTCTTCCCGGTCAACGAAATTTCTAACCTTTTTTATCATTTCATCTTCAGTAGTTACAATGTATCTATTGAACATATTCTGATAATTTTGATTAAAGTAGTTATATACTTTTTCTTTCAAACCACCCATTACATCAAGTTCGTTTAAAACATCTTCCGGTAACTTGCTTGATACGTGATTCATTACTTTGTCGACTTCTTCCTCTAGAAGATTGTCAACTTCTGCCTGCTGATCTCGACTCTCCTGGGCAAGGGAGTTTCGAGAACCCACCGCACTCCTCTTTTCCGGATGAAATACCATCGGGCTTTTCGGTAGATCTATACTTCCCATTACACTCTCCTTCGATTATGACTATATTCTAATAATATCAACATGTTGTAAAAAATGTAAAGCACGTTTTTTTTTTTTTCTTTTATGCTTTAGCTACAGTATCATACATGTTAGTATATCCATTATAGAGGTAAAATCATGAATAAAAAAGCGATTTTTATATTTTTTTTGTGTTTTTTTTCATTGTTTTCAATTTTGAGTCTAAATGCGGATCAAAGAATTGATAATATTGAGATTTATCTTGTCTTTGATAAGTCTTTATCTATGGTTGAAGAGATTGATTCGGTTAAAAATTATGTAATTGAAAATATACTTGATCGAATTGTAATTGAAGGTGATTATTTTCTTCTTATTCCTTTTTATGGAACTACTGATGATTCTTTTAATGGATATATTTCTTCAAATACAACAATCAGTAATATAAGGAACCAAATACAACTATTAGAAGCTGATGGGAGATATACTGATATTGGTAATGCATTAAATACGTTAAAAAAGAACATTAAGAGTAATAATGATAAAACAAGAAAATATATGCTATTAATTACTGACGGTAAACAGGAAGCGCCTCCTGACAGCCCTTATTACAGCCCCGACGGCAGTTTTAATCATGAATTTCTTAAAAATACTAAAGAAATTCAGAAACAGGGCTGGAAAATAATTGTTCTTGGTATTGGAAATGAAACGGATGCTGAAAAAATTGCAAAAGAACTTTCTGCTGGTTATACTTCTGTTTCAAATAGTACATCAAGTCAGGTTATAGATGATAAAATTGATAATTTCCTGGGACGTCTGGATTTAATTGATATAAATGAGCAGATAACTTTAAATAAAGAAGGTAATGCAACAATTAATTTAGAAATTGAAAGCACGGATTATGAAGAAATCAGAGAACTTAAGATTATAGCAATCAAACTTGTATCAGAAACTTTACCAATAATAAATATTTTGGATAAATCAACTATTTTTAAAATTGAAAATGACAAAGTAACAAAACTATCTATACCTGTATCCATTCCTGTCACAGAAGAAGATTACCCTGCTGAAATAATATTCGTTTTCGAAGGTGAAAACTCTTTTTCTCCTGCTGTACATACAGTTAATATAAAATCTAAAAAGGGAATTCCTTTTTACTTTTATATTATCATTATTGCTATTGTACTTTCTATTTTTATTTATTATATATTTATAATAATTCAAAGAAAAAAAATGGAGGATGAGTATAAACCCGATGAATCCATCTGACAATAAATTTGAATATATTTCAAAATTTTTGTTTAACAATGATAATTTTATAATTACAGCTCATGAAACTCCGGATGGTGATGCACTAGGCAGTGAAAGTGCAATGTATGTTGCTCTGAAAGCATTAGGAAAAAACGTTATGGTCATAAATGCTGATTTAATGGCAGATAAGTATACATTTCTTGATTATGACAATAATTTCCAGGTATTACAGGAAAGCACTTCATTACCAAAAAATATTGAGAAATATTTTCTAATAATCCTGGATACAAGTGATATCGATAATATTGGTCAGGTAAAAGAGAATATTTTAAGTAAAACTAAAAATTACATAATAATTGATCACCATGAATCCTTTCACGAAACAAGTGAAAATATTTTTATTATGAGTGACGCTTCTTCTACCTGTGAAATATTATATCAATTATTTGAATATATGAATATTGAAGTTGGATTTGAAATATCACAAGCTCTTTTTGTAGGTATTGTCTACGATACTGGTTCTTTTATTTATCCGAAAACTACAGCTAAAACTTTTTCAATTGCACACAAACTTGTAGAAAAAGGTGTATTACCAAATGATATATATGGTAGAATTTATGAAAGCAATTCAATATCGGCCTTAAAGCTTCAATCCAGAGTTTCTTCGACTTTAAAACTTTACTACGATCAACAAGTTGCAGTGCAGATAATGCTTAAAGAAACTATCTCTGAGTGTGAGGCTTTATATGAAGAAGCTGATTCTATAATAAATACTCCCTTAAAAAGTAAAAAAATCAGAGTTTCTGTTTTCTTTAAAGAAAATAGTGAAGGTATTCTTAGATGCTCTATGAGATCCAAGGGTAATGTTGATGTTGCAAAAATAGCTCAGACATTTAATGGTGGTGGTCACAAAACTGCTGCTGGATTTAAAAGTAAGTATCCTCTTGATGAAATATTGGTAAAAGTGTTAAAAATGCTGGAAGAGTATTTTATCTGATTAACTTAAAATTTTCTTATAACTTCATAATTGGAGTATTTAATTGAAATATCCTCAAATATTGTTTGTATTAATAATAATTATTGTCTTTTCTTCCTGTGATGGTTCTGGAAAAACTGAAACACCAGAACCTTTGGAAATTAATCCTGTTTATAATGAAAATAAACTTAATAAAGAGCAAGATACTTTATTAATTAATACAAATAATAAAAAACCTAAAGTAACTTTGGATCCTGACGATTTTCTGATTGATTTAATTGATACAAACCTTGATCTTGACAGTCATGATGAACAAATACTTATTGTTAAAAATAATTCTATCAGCGATTCTTTAGTTCGGATTCTGGTTGCAGATTTTGATAATATAATTAATTCATATTCTGTATCATGGGAAGGAGTGACTGGTTCGGATAATATTAGCTCTCTTTCAATAACCTTAAATGATATTACTGGTGATCATAATCTAGAAATTATCTGTTCCGGAACAGACTTAGATGGTAAAGAAACGTTAAATATATACAGAAGAACTCCATCAGAAGGCGGTATTGTATTACATTTTACAGAAATATTAAATTTAACAGTTGATGGAAATATTGAAATTAAAGAGGTTCAGCGCTTACAGACATATCAGACAGGGACCAGTGACGGTATTAGTTTTCCCATTGTTATAACTACAACAGATCAGGAATCTGAAAATATTCTTGATCTAATAGAAGAAACATGGTTCTGGAGAAATCAGGAATCAGAATACAAGCTTATCAGCAGGGTTAAAATTCCAGGAGCCGAAATTGAAGATAATAAATTAAAGGAACTTTATCGGAACAATCGAAATTATTTTAGAACATTTTTAGATGGACCATGGATGTTATCCAGAAATGAAAATAGTTTATCTTACCAGAATCCAATTGTTTATTTTGATACAAAAAAAGAACAGGTAGTTTTTTCAAATGACGATTTTCTGGAAATATATATATGGGAATCCTCAAGTAAAACATTATCTAATACCTTACAATTAACATGCAAGAATGATCTGGTACCTTTTTTAGATGTAACAATATTTGTTAAAGTGCTTGATTTAAATACAATTAGTTTACGTTTTAGAGATAACAGTATTAGAAACAGTAGAAATGCTGAAAATCAGGTATGGACTGGTAATTATTTTAAACTTAATCCAGAGATCCAAAAGAATTTAATTGATGAGTTTAGGTCAGTATCTTCTGATTCAACTATTCCTGTTCTTTCAGGATATTACAAAAGTGATACAGGTGATGAATTTTCATTTAATTCTCCAAATTTTACTTTAAAAACAGAGAATCAATTTCTTAAGGGAGGCTTTTATCTTTTTGATAATGGTCATAAAATTGCAGAATTTAAAATGCTGGATAATAATAATCTTGTAGAAAATATATTAACTTATAAATATGACTATTTTGAAGAAATAAACGAAATTGAAATAATTCGAACTATTATTTTAATACCCGGAGAGTTAACTATCAAAGGATTTATTCCTTCTGGAGAACAATTTACCAGGTTTATTCAAATAGAACAAATAGAAAGAAATGAACCTGATAATACAAATCAGTAAACTGGAAATCCTGCAAATCCTTTTTCTTTTAACTTTTTTAATGTATTTCTCATTTGAACTTCATTTGAAAAATATAGAAGAACTTTATGATATTTAATATTATTTATTATTTGTTCTTCTACAATAGATTCAAATCCTGCAGCAATTAAATCTGTAGAATGATAATATGCATTTTCCTGATCTGTGAATGAACCTGCCTGGATCATGAAATTTTTAGTATTATCGGGTTTAATGTCTTCAACAAAAATCGAAGTGACATTACTTTCATCTGACATGTCTAAAAGACCTAATGATATTAACACATCAGGTAACTCTTTTATCTTATTCCTTAATAGTTCAGCTTCCGGACTGGATTCAAAATTTTTTATAAGTTTTTCTTTTGCACTATCCATTTTTGTTATATTTGAATTGGCTTTTTCTATTAAATAAACAATATATAATGATTCTGGTGAATCAATAGTGTATATTTCACCTGTTGTACTATTTTTAGAATGAAGTATAGTTAAAAACGTATATAATAGTTGTGCTTCAGTTAAAATAATATTGTTTGAACTATTAGTAATAATTTCATCCAATTGTGATTCTGCTAAAAACAGCTCACCTTTTAAAATTAAATATTTTACAGATTTTAGCAGTAATTTATAATCTACTTCATTTACTAAGCTCAGAGCCGCATTTTGATAATGTAGTTGAGTCTTTTCTATATTTGAAGATAATTCGTATAATTGAGCCAGATATAGATGCAGTTCTTTCTTTTCCTTTTTATTAGTTACAAACTTTATCTGATCTTCCAAAATTTTTGTAATACTATATATATCTCCAGTTAAACCAGCTACTTCAAACAGAACAGATGAAAAATCCTTAGATTCATTGTTATTTTGCAGCCAGTTATTATATAGATTTAACGATTCAGTTATATTACTATTTTCATATTCAATTCTTGCTTCAATCAGATTTCCATAGTTATTTACTAAAAAAAGAAAAATATAAGCTGTTAATATAAAATATTTTTTATTTAATAACATTAGACAGTTTTCCTTTAAAAGTATTACCATTTAAACTATCAAGCTTAATACACAGAAAAGAACCAATAAGTTCTTTTTTTCCATAAAATACAACCATTTCATTTTTTTCTGTTCTTGCTAATAGTTCCTTATTGTTTTTTCTGGAAACTGATTCTACAAGTACCTTTACAGTTTGCCCTACTCTATTTTTTTTTGACTCAGTACTAATTGATCTTTGAATTTCAATTATTTTATTTAATCTTCTTAATTTCTCTTTATTTTCAATAGTATCACTAAATTTATAAGCTTGTGTTCCTTCCCGTGGATTATAATAATAGGTAAAAGCATCATTAAATTTAACCTTTTTCATTAAATCTTTGGTTAATTCCAAATCTTCAATATTTTCTCCAGGAAATCCTATTAAAAGATCTGTTGTAATTGATACATCTGGAATGGCCTGTTTAATTTTTTCAATAAGAGATAAAAATTCTGATCTGGTATAATTTCTATTCATTCTTTTTAAAACTTTATCGGATCCATGTTGCACTGCAAGATGGATATGACTGCATAATCTATCATTTAATGATATGAGTTCTATAAGATCAACCGGGACATCTTTAGGATGGGAGCTCATAAAACGGATCCAGCCCAAAAGTTTTGTTTCGATGAGTATTTGTTTAAGTAAATCAGTAAAATTAATAATCTTATCTTTCTCTATATAACTGTAAGAATTAACATTTTGCCCCAGGAGAGTTACTTCCTTTACTCCTTTGGATTCCAGTTTTTTTAACTCTTTAATTATAGATTCCGGAGATCTGGATATTTCTCTACCTCTAACAAAGGGAACAATACAATAGCTGCAAAAATTATTACACCCATGCATAATAGGAACCATTGCTTTAAAAGCATTTTCTGCCAGATGTATTTCCCGAAAATTGTATTCCCCTTCAGATACAAGATTATCATTCCATATTTCATGAGTATCAAGATATTCACTTAACTTTTCTTTTTCAAAATTACCAATTACCATATCTACAGCAGGAGCTTTTTTTTGTAAATCTTCTTTTAATCGTTCTGCCATACAACCTGTAACAGCAAGGGTTAAATTTTTGGATTCCTTTAAGTGTTTATAATATCCAATTCTACCCCAAATTCTGTTCTCGGCAGTTTGACGTACAGAACATGTATTTAAAAGAACAAAATCAGCATTTAATTCAGAATCAGCTTCTTTCCATCCTTTATCTATTAAATCTGCTATTATTGCATTTGATTCAGCTGTATTCATTTGACAACCATAAGTTTCAAGCCAATAATATTTCAAAATTACTCTTCCTCTATTAATGATCTAATATACCACTTTATAACATTCCAGTCATTTTTCTGAGGAAGTAAAATCCAATATCCTCTATAAAAACCTTCTTCATATTGTTTTGATTTATCCTCCAGTTTATAAATATTGGTATAGGTATTGTACAGTACATTGAAAGTACTTAATCCTTGTTTTCTATTTAGATCACTATCTTTGTATTTTATAAACAGACTGAGCATTTCCATTGAAGATAAATTGGTATCAAGATAATTTTCCAATGTTCTGAATAATTCCAAAATTGTACCTAAATCTGTTATATCCAATGCAGACATTTTGTCTTTTATTCCCTTAATTACCAGTTGCTGTCTGGATGTTCTTCCAAAATCAGAACTTGTATGTCTTGACCTTGCAATTCTTAAAGACTCTATACCATTTAAATGATGTGTTCCTTTTTTATAATACAATGTACTCCATTCACCATTATCCCTAACCATATAGGTTGGATCGATAAGATCCCCTTCAAGAGTTATATCTATACCACCTAAAATATTAATCAGGTCTATAAATGCATACATATCAACAGCAATATATCCTTCTATACTAAGTCCTGTTATATCAGAAAGAACTTCTATAAATTTCTCTCCACCATAAGTCCTGTAATAAGCATTTATCTTGTTTTCCTGATAATAAAGATCTCTGGGTACAGCAATTAAGGTAACTTTACCACTTATTCCATCAGCATGAACAAGTATTATCGTATCAGCATTATTTTCATGAGAACCAATTACAACAAAAGTGCTACTATTTGTGTTTGAATATTTATCAATAATTTGAGGTAAATTATCCGGTATTTCAATTTTGGCTTTAGGTTCACTCTCAAAATCGCTGGTTGTTTTTAAATATTTAAGTGATGATATCATAATATCATCAGGATCCATTAGATAAATATCTCCAATAATTTTTAGAACTGCAAAAGAACCTAAAATATTTTCTTTATCTTCTATAATATCATAATAGAAGTAATCATTGTCTTCTCTCGGGAGTAATTTAA
>DAOVSY010000269.1 GCA_030633365.1 Spirochaetaceae bacterium
CGGGCATGGTATTCAGCATTATTACTTGGATAACAGAATGGAAACGGCTCGACAAAGCAGCTGCCGGGAAATACATAAAACAGTATGTGACACGAAGAAAGAAGATAAAGAACTATATTTTTATTATTATGGTAGTCATGTTTGTTATTGGCTTTACTTTAGCAAATACAGGAACTCGTATAAATGAATTTTACGCCTTCTTCTCAGGTTTGATATTGTTTGCATGGACACAGTACTTTGAAGTCCTTTACTGGGAGAGGAAAAACAGGAAGACTCTGATTGTGGATAAGACTTCATTCTATGCTGTGGATGCATAAATTCCACTAGCAAATCAAGGGATATATATAAATATTGAATACCCATATATTGGTTTATACGAGTGGGCAATAAACAGTTCAGTGTAGCAGCAAGCAGTATCAAGTGCGCTTCTCACAAAAGACAGGCATATTGGAAAAACAGTTACTGGGATGGCACAGGCAAACCAGGAGGTAGGTGCGGTATCGAAAAATGAGTAGGGTAATGTCCAATTGCTGAAATCTGAAACAAAACCGGGGGGTTAGGTATGATATCAAATAAAGTGGATTTTGATGCCAAAATAAAAGGATTGGTATTTTATGGGGTTCTTGGTGTTTTGCACCTATTCTTTGCTGTGTGGTTGATATATACTGCATTTCGGGTTCTTGAGAAACCGTTGATTTTCCCATGGTGGATAATGGACATCAACATTTTCGCATCCGGCATATTACTGATTGTGGGCATATCTTCGTTAATGATTTTCATTAATTTCATTTTATTTGCCAATATACACAGGATACTTGCCTTTGTAAATATTACCTTGATGATTGTATTTTTCCTGTATCTGAGCCAGTTCCTGATTTTAGGTGAATTTTCATATTATGTATTTGAAAAACCATACCAGAATTATGATTTCGGATTTGAGACACTTATATTTTTCACATTTATCCTGAGCATTCCAAGCATCCTTACTTTATTCATCGATTCTTCCGGGAAAAAGAACACAGGGTTGTTATTAACAACTTCATTTATTCTCATTGTAGTACTGGCATCAGTTGGTGTTTATTACCTGTATCTGGACGACAGGAAAGATGCTATGATTGTTGAAGAATTCGGTGAAAACGGCGAGTATAAACTGTACAGGTTCGAACCGGAAATACCACCCGGTTCCCCCGCCCTTAATACACCATACTTAATTGATTCGCGTGGTGACACTACTGGTCACCAGATTTCAGAAGATATGTATGAAGCAATAAAATTCCTACAGGGTGAGGATGAAGGTAATGTTATGGCATGGTGGGATTTTGAGCTTGAAATCAAGGCGGCAGGAAAAGTTCCTGTAATCAGTTACGCATCAGAAGCCATAATAACAACTGTTGCAAGACCAGCTGCGCTTTATGATACTTATGAACCAAATGGTAAAGTAGCAGATGTGGCCCGGTTTTTTACAACGGGTTCTGAGGATGAGGCACAAACCATTGCCGAAAAGTATGGGGCAGGTTATGTCTATTACCCAAGAAACAGGAATTACCTGTTTCCTGTGATGCTGCTTGCGGCAGATCCTGATTATATGAAAAAACAAAACACACAAAATCCTGAGGAATATCTTGATTCGTTGTACTCGCGCTCGATGGGAAATAAATTCGAGAATGGTGCTGAATTACAACATTTTGATGAAATATTTGAGAATGATGGCGTGTTTATTTACCAGTTGAAATAAATCTGGCTGGTGAAAAATGAATATCAACAACTTTAGCAAAACCATCAAGAAAATTAGTGGGTGATTCCCATATAATGCCATAGTGCCTACCGAGGGTGAAGTAAAAGGTGTTGACCTTCACTGTATTGCTTATAAGACGATATTTAAGGAAATCAGCGACATGGCCAATAATGAAATGTTCGCCAGTTCCGGTTTAGAAATGGGCAGGGATATGGGAATCCCTGGACTTCAACCGGAATCCAATAATGATGGAAAGCCGTGTATAATGGCTTTAATGATAAAACGGATTTCGTGATAACATAATTTATATACAAAGATAATGATATATACCAGGAAGAATTCATTTTTCATAGAGCTCGTCCCTTGATTTAAATTTGAGCTCTCCCATCTCGAACCCTTTTTCCAGTAGTTTTATTTCCCTGTTTGATATCTATTTTTGTGTCACGTCGTCAATCCATTTCTGCATGGCTGAAGTGACATCATCTGGTATTGGTTCTACCGGAATTACTTCTCCTTCCTTCAATCAGATTATTGCAAACGACGAGAAGCCATATGTATTTTTCTTGTAGTATGTATAGGTGGTATCCCTTGTATTTTCGGTCGTACTAAGTTGTACCCATTGACTACCATCCCACCTGACAATCCTGACGTCACCTGATTCAACATTATTATTCTCAAGCCATGAGTTCTCAACCTTGAACCGGATTAATGCTTCCTTTATAAGTTGGTACCAGCCCACATATTCATGTTTTTATACACAATTCCCGGCGCAGAAGTTGATACGAGTTTTGACGTGCCTTTCAGGGTTTTGACTTCTAGATAGTATGAGATTCATCCACTTCACCTTTGACAAAAATTACTGGATATCCACCTTGTGTAAACCCCAATTGACGTGATTTAATGCCACAAAATTTTTCACAACATTGTTTAACGCAGTGTGAAGAAATAAATCGGATATAACCCGAAGATCGTGAATGACTTCTAAAATTAACAGAATTTAAAAATATGCATACACATAAATTAAAATAATTGAGCAGTGCCATGTTACCAAACTCAACACTGCTCAAGCCCCCCCGAGGAGAGCAAAGAAATCTATTATTTACAGCAGTATTAACTGTTTCTATCATTATGGTATTTGGAGTATTAATTGGCAGTGGACAAGAAAGTGTTGATAATGAAGTATCATATCCTATAGTTCAGGTTGAGGAAGAAAATGTTATTGAAGCGCCTCAGAACCTTCTTTTTGAAACACCCATTATGGAACCTCCCTATGTTCCGGTTATGAAACCTTATGAAATCTCAAAGGTGGGTGATATATGGCATGCACAGGAACCTCGTTCTTACATTACTCCGGAAAACGACTGGGTTAGATACTACGCGTCTCGATTATATATTGACTATGATGGAAGATTAAGATATAAGGAAAAACCGATTCCACTATTATCAGACACAAAAGGCAATGTCATTTTATGGACTGATGAGCCTTTTATGAACAATTATATTTCTGATAATGACCAGTTTAATTATCCACCTAATGGTGATGTCTGGGTAACTCCGGATTACTATCTGACACATGGTATGAAAGATGACTGTGATGGGTGGATGGTAACTGTTACAAGTTTAATGCTCAGTGGAGAAATATCTGTAAGGGATAATGAGCAATTTGTTAAAAAAGTAATTCCTGTTAAAGCTGTTCTTGGATACATGGACGGCTTCCGGGATGGTTGGGTTGAATACCAGGTTTACGGAACGACATTTGTTTCGACTACCGCCCTGGCCCAATACGGCATTAAAAATGAAAAAATACCCATAACCGAATTCGTTGATATGAAAAATAAAACCGGAGTAAAACCTGTTTTTGAATTTACTGATACCCGCTTCGAGAAGTATTATAGCTGGTAACCTAACGGTTCTCTAATCGCTTTGCGATACGTGGACACGCCGCTCTCCGAAAGCTAGCTTTTCAGCTTGGTATGTATCCACGTATGCCGCAGGCATACGTGTCTGCGCCCTCCAGAGGCCCAACGCTGGAGGCTCGCAACTCTGGCTCATCTTCTTTCGCGGCTCCTAATGCGGAAAGCTGCCAGAAGCACCATTGCAGAAATCAAGGAGAATGCCCCAAAGCCAGGTGACTCTTTCTCAGTTTCTTCAGTCACAGGAGTCGTTTCACCTGCTGGTGTTGAAACAGCTGTCGATTTTGGTGTTTCTGTCGGAACGACTTCTCCTTCCTTCAGACCAACTATTGCAAACACCGAAAATCCACTTGTCTTTGCTTCGTAGTAGGTGTAGGAGTTATCCTTTGTATTCTGGGTTGTGTCAAGCTGTACCCATTTGTCACTTTCCCAGCGCAACATCTTTAAATTACCGGATGCAATATTATTACTCTCAACCCATGAATTCTCTACCTTGAACCGGATTAAAGCTTCTTTTATCAGCTTTGTACCTGCCCATACATTCAGGTTCTTATACACTGTTCCAGGTGGGGAAGCTGATACGAGTTTTGATGTGCCTTTCAGGGCTTCAACCCTTAGGGCAATATCAGACTCATTTGCTTCACCTGTGACTACTATTTCAGATATTGCATGCTCTGGTGCAGTGAAGGTATATGTAACAGGCTCGCCAGCAGTAAGTGATTTTTCATGCCTTTCTGCATCTTCTATATTATCAAACGGTTCGGAAGTTGACACACCGCTGCCTCCAGTGCCGCCGCCACCACCACCTGTTGGTGTGGTTGTTGTCGTTACGGTTCCGGCGACTGCAAAAGTTGAGTAATGGGTGAGATTAGCCCATACGTAATTGCCAGTTGTATTGACACCTGCTGCAAGAAGATCAACATCCTTCCCATCTGCTGCAATTTCCAGTGTTCTCGGACAGGTTCCACAATCCAACCAAACCCAGCTGTTTGTGGTTGTAAGGTATCTTGAGGCCCTTAGTGTACTTTCGTCAACATTTGACGGAATATCAGACTCATTATAATACAGCTTTACCTGAAGACTGGTAATATTGTCATACCAGTCTGAATTATTAACTTCAA
>DAOVSY010000363.1 GCA_030633365.1 Spirochaetaceae bacterium
AGAAACGCCAAAAAGAAGAGATAAATGATACATTAATTCTTCTGGAACACCCACCGGTAATAACAAAAGGTAAAAGAACAGAAGATCATCATATTGTTCTTTCGGATACAATATTAAAAAATCAGGGAATTGGACTTTACGAAATTGACAGAGGCGGTGAAGCCACCTATCACGGACCCGGCCAACTGGTAGGGTACTTAATTTTCAATCTTTATAACAAACAGAGAGAATTAAAGAAATTTATTGCCAAAGTAGAAGAAATATTTATTACATTACTTAAAGAGGAATATGGCATAACTGCTGACAGAGACCTAAAGCACAGAGGAGTCTGGGTTGGTAATGAAAAAATTACAGCTATAGGTATTTCTATACATAAAGCAGTTACAATGCATGGATTTGCTTTTAACATAAATACAAATCTGGATCACTTTAAATGGATTATTCCCTGTGGAATTACAGACAAGGGAGTTACTTCCATAAAAAAAATAACAGGTAAAAACCAGGAAATGGAAAAAATAAAAGATCTTACCGGTAAATACCTCTCCAAAATCTTTAATTATGAGGATGTTGAAATAATAGATGAATAATAGACCTTATCTTAAAAAGCCCGAATGGTTGCGCATAAAAATACAAGGTGGAGAAAACCTTAACCATGTTCAGAAAACCCTGGATAAATTCGGCTTAACAACTGTTTGTCACGAAGCAAGCTGCCCAAACAGAATGGAATGTTTTAATAAAAGCACAGCAACTTTTATGATACTAGGGAGTGTTTGTACCAGAGGATGTACCTTTTGTGACATTGCTACAGGCCCAGGACAAAATATAGATAAACAGGAACCTAAACGTATTGCTGATGCTGTTAAAGCACTTAAATTAAAATATGTAGTAGTAACTTCCGTTACAAGAGATGATCTTCCTGATGGTGGAGCTTTTCACTTTGCAGATGTTATCAGGGAAATTCAAAACACATCCCCCACAGCTGCTATTGAGGTTCTTATACCGGACTTCAAAGGAAACAGAGATGCTCTTAATACTGTAATTGAAGCAAATCCTGTTATAATAAATCATAATATAGAAACAGTACCAAGATTGTATAAAGCTGTTCGCCCCCAGGCAAAATATGAGCAATCACTGGAATTACTTCGTAGGGTTAAAGAAACAACAGATAAAATTTATACAAAATCCGGGATGATGGTAGGTCTTGGAGAAACCCGGGAAGAAGTACTAAAATCACTAAGAGATTTAAGAGAAGCTAAGTGTGATTTCCTGACCATAGGTCAGTACCTTGCTCCAACCAAAGAGCATCATCCTGTTATAGAATACGTACATCCGGATGTATTTGAAATATATAGAAAAGCAGCAATAGAGATGGGTTTCAAAGATGCTGCCTGTGGGCCATTGGTACGAAGTTCATACAAAGCCCACGAAATGTTACAAGACTAGGAGAAATTGAAAACAATGGAAATTTTATACTACAAATCTGCAATCTGCCCAAAATGTATCCCTACAAGCAGATTCCTGAAAGAACTAAAAACTGAACATCCTGAAATTACGATTAAAGAGATTGAAATTATAACTCACTTAAAATCTACAATAAAAGACAAGGTCTATTCTATTCCTGTAATAGAGGTAGCAGGAAAACGATTTTACAGTACACCTGCTAAAGGTGAAGTACTGGGACTGTTAGGGATAAGATAGCATCTCAATCTAATTTATAAAGGCTCTTCCCAACCCGATCAATATGCTCAATTAAGTCAGGTGTTGAAATACTCTCATAGTGAACAATATCAAAATAATACGGAAGAGATAATAATTCATTAAGCTTATAAGAAAGAGAAGCTACTATATCAATATTTATTGTTTTACCATAGATAGCTAAATCTATGTCAGATCCAGTAGAGAAATTCCCTTTTGCCCTGGATCCAAATATTTGTGCTTTTTCAATTTCAGTGTAATTTTTTATAGCTGCCAGGATTATTTCCAAATCCTGTTCTTTAAGACCAAAACTCATTCCACACTGCTTTTTTCTTTAAATAATAAATACAGTTCCTTAATTACTGGAAAATATTTCTTACGAATTTTTAGTTCAACCTCTTTTGCAGTTTCTTCTTCGTAAGTATGAACAGTTAAATTCCGGTTTTCAAGAGCCTCAATCCAGGAATGGCCATCCTTGACAATACCGCTCTGAAAAGCCTGCTTAAGAGCATCCCTTGGGCTTTTAATAATAAAGCCCTCAATTTCCTGATAATCTTTAAGTAGTTTCCAGGAAAGTTCAAATGTCATCTCAAAGAATTTTATTAAACCAGCTCGCTCAGCATCTGATGGATGTTCTATTTCGACAGTATCTTTTAATAAGTTATAAGCCTTTTCAAAATTATGGAATCTCTGTTTCCATCGAATACCTTTTTCAAATTCTTCCATCTTTGATAGCCCTCAGCCTTACAGGCTTAATTTTCTAACACTCACTATGCCCGCAGGAATGACACTTCTTACACCCTTCAATGAACATAAATGTTGCATTACCACAAACAGGACAAAGATCGGCGACCGGTTCTACAAAAGAAAACTGTTTCTGCTGTGCTGCAAGCTCATCTTCTTCGTCAGGTAAAACAGGAAAGTCATCATCATTTGTCTTACCAATATGTTCTTCCAGAACCTGAGCTACTGCATCAGGCAAACTCATTACCCTGTTTTTTCCAAAACCATGGTGTCTGCCGGAACCTATAGAACGAAGCTGGCCAATAACACTACCAACTCTTTCAATAGGCGAAAGAGGGCTTGGCATACGAAGAATAAGGCTTATAAGACGACCCAGACCTTCTGCGTCTGCAGCTACATCCGACCCTACTTTAGCAACATTAATAAATACTTCAAAAGGTTCTTTTATGGCACCCTTCCCTGCATTAACTGTTATATATGCTGTTCCAATAGGAGTATGTTTTCTGTATGTAGTTCCAAATAAAACTGTAGGTCTTACCCTTGGCTTAACATCAACAGCAGGTTTTGGCTTTTCATTTATTTTTTCTTCATCTTCTTTCTTAGCATACAAAACATGTTCATATCCTGTAGCGTCCCTGTAACTTGTAACATCCTTACAACCGGTGTCATACATAAACTCATACAGATCTTTTGTTTGGTCAACTGTATATTGATTAGGAGTATTACTTGTTTTGGAAATACTGGAGTCTACCCATTTCTGAATTGCAGCCTGTACTTTTACATGATCTTCAGGAGAAAGATCCATTGCTGTTACAAAATAATCGGGAAGCTTTTTATCCCCGGATGTTTTTTTCCATTCATCATAAACAGGAACCCTTTCAGTATGGGATCCCATTCGTCCAACTCGTTCCCATTCCCAGAAATAATATGGTTCTATACCTGTTGAAGTACCAACCATTGTACCGGTTGTACCTGTGGGAGCCTGGGTTAAAAGAGTTACATTTCTAATTCCATTTTCTTTTATTCTGTCTTTGACATCATTGGGCATTCCTTTCATAAATCCGCTATTCAGATATTTATCTGCATCGAACATCGGAAAACTGCCCTTTTCTTTTGCATAATCACTGCTG
>DAOVSY010000381.1 GCA_030633365.1 Spirochaetaceae bacterium
GTAGAAAGTCTCATTCTATCAATCTCTTCGTTTATGGAAGAATCTTTTTCAATATAGAGATCCCTGGATGGGACATATGCTTCAGGTTGATAATAATCATAGTAAGAAACAAAGTATTCCACAGCATTATCAGGAAAAAAAGATTGAAACTCCCTGTAAAGCTGTGCAGCAAGAGTCTTATTATGAGAAATAACAAGAGCAGGCATCTGCATTTTCTCTATAACCTTTGCCATTGTATAGGACTTGCCGGAACCAGTCACACCTTTAAGGGTCTGTGGATTTAAATTCTTGTTAAATCCTTCAACAAGACCATCAATGGCCTGGCCCTGATCACCTGCAGGTTCAAATTTTGATCTAATTTTAAACTCTCTCATAATAATTTATTCAGCAAGAAAATCATACAATCTTTCAGCAAGAACAACTTTAGTTGTAATTTCCTTTTTCCCCCGTAATAGTTTTACCACAACAGTTTCTCCAGGTTTATTATCTTCCAAAGCTGTAAAAAGATCTGACAGAGTATTTATCTCTATTTTATCAATATTTATAAGAATATCTCCTCCAAAATAAATTATTGAACGTCCGTATTGAACCGGGTTATTTAAATCACCTCCGCGAATACCTGCTTTTGCAGCATTACTGTTTTCAGAAAGTTTGGATACCAACAAGCCCCTGGAAACTGATAATTTCCCGTACCGGACAATATTTGGTTCAAGCTGTACCGGATAAAAATCTATCCAGCCCCTTTTAACATGTCCAAAATTAATTAAATCCGGAATAACCCTTTTTGCTGTATCTACTGGAGCGGCAAATCCAATACCCACAGATCCCCCGGAAGGAGTATATATCATGGTATTTATTCCAATCATTCGTCCACGGGAATCTAAAAGAGGTCCACCGGAATTTCCGGGGTTAATAGATGCATCAGTCTGAATCATACCCTGAATAACAAGATTTGCTGATGTCCTTACAGGCCGGCCAAGTCCGGAAACTATCCCTGTAGTAAGTGTTCGGTCAAAACCAAAAGGATTACCAATAGCAAGAACCTTCTGGCCAACCTTAAGATCTTCGGATGTACCAAACGGGATAGTAATAAGATCAATATCCCCTGGATCAAATTTTATAATGGCAAAATCATTTTCCGGATCCTTACCAATAATTTCTGCCTCAAACTGACTACCGTCATAAAGATTTACATATAACTTATAAGCATCTTTAACTACATGATAATTTGTAAGAACATATCCATTTATATCTATTATTGAACCGGAGCCGGTTCCACCGTCAGTGGGAACAGGTTCCAGGAACCAGTTCATACTAATAACCTCTGTAGTTATATTTACAACACCTTTATTAAGAGCCTCATATATTAGTATATTTTCCAATTCAGATTCTGTATATCTTGATTCTGATAAACCAACTGTCTGCATAACACCGGAAGAACTGGTTTCAAGTAAGTACACAGGATCCTTAACAATACTAACAGGTAATTCCTCTTTATTTGTATCAAAATCAAGTATCCCAAATCCAATAAGTAGAAAAAATATTATAAGAAGAAAGCTTACAGAAAAAAATATTGTCTGTGAGATATATTTACGCTTCATTTTTTACCTCATAACCCCTTTATTGGATTTTGGACATCTCCTGGTTAACCATTCTGTCACAGGCTTCATTTAAAGGGTCTCCTGCATGGCCCTTTACCCATTTCCAGGTTACATCCAGTTTATCAGAAACTTCTTTTAATTCTATCCACAATTCTTTATTTTTTACCGGTTTTTTTGCTGCCGTCATCCAACCATTTCTTACCCAGTTTTTTATCCATGTAGAAATGCCGTTTTTTACATACTGGGAATCTGTATGTAATTCAATTCCACTTTTTGATAGTTCAGTATCCTTTAATATCGCTTCGAGAGACTTTATTACTGCTGTCAGCTCCATTTTATTATTGGTTGTATAAGTATCTCCTCCGGATCGGGACTTTTCGATATTACGTGTTTTAATTATGTATGCCCATCCACCTGGCCCGGGGTTACCTCTGCATCCGCCATCGGTGTAAATTATTATTGGTTCCAAAAATCTTCCTCCCAGTTTAATTACATAATAATATGATTGTTTAAATTATTATACATTTTTTTTGTTATTGGGGTAATATACATCAATAAGTTTGTATAAATATATTGATTTAAGGAGAAAATATTTGATTCATTATGATGAACCTTTATTCAGACCTCCATCAGAGGCAGAGAGTCTTATTTTACAGGCAACAATTGGATGCAGTTATAATAAATGTACCTTTTGCTCAATGTACAAAACTAAGAAATACAAAGCTAAAAGTTTTGATGATATTTCAAAAGAAATTGATTCGTTATCAGCTTATACCGAAACAAGACGAATATTTATTGCAGATGGTGATGCTCTGGCTCTGGATACAGCTCTTCTATTAAATATATTTAAAAAGCTAAATGAAACCTTTCCAAGGTTACGACGTATATCTCTTTATGGCAATACAGGGAATATACTTCAAAAAAGTGATTCTGAACTTTTTAAACTTTCCGAAAGCGGTTTATCAATAATTTATCTTGGTTTTGAGTCCGGTTCAAATAAGATTTTGAGTATAATTAATAAGGGAGTTTCCAAAAATGAACATGCTGATACTGTAAACAGAGCTCAAAACAACGGGATAGATATATCTGCAACAATAATTACCGGCCTGGGAGGGAAAGAATACTGGAAAGAGCATATTGAACAAAGTGCAGAACTGGTTAATAGAAGTACCCCTAAATATCTTTCAACATTAACATTGATGATCGATCCTGATTCCCGGAAAAAGCTCACATCCTCATTTGAGTCAGGGTTTACACCACAGGATGATACAGGGATATTATATGAGGAAAAACTTCTTATTAGCCTTATAGATTCCAAAAAACGAATAATCTTCAGATCCAATCATGCCTCTAATATTCTTCCTTTAAGTGGGATTCTTCCCAGAGACAAAGAAAAACTTATAAAAGAGATTGAAACAGCTCTTAATATGGGAACAGGAATCAGACCTCTCTGGATAAGAGGATTGTAATAGATTATATACTTGATCATTGTTCAATTTAAAACATATTATGTTTTACAAACTAATTTGTATCAAACATAATTATCTGGAACAACTAATATGACAACTAGACAACAGAATTTCCTTAACAGTCCGGCAGCACCATATACCGCACTCATTTTGGCTATGATAATATGGGGAGCATCTTTTGTGGGTCTTAAAGTATCCTTTAGATACTTCCATCCTTTATTTGTTGTATTTATGAGACAGCTTCTGGCATCTATAGTTTTTATTCCTCTTGTATGGAAACACTTCAAAAAAATAAGAAA
>DAOVSY010000145.1 GCA_030633365.1 Spirochaetaceae bacterium
CATGGGCTGGTTTTTTATTTAAATATTTTTAGCATAAACTACAATATCCTAAGCCGCTGTATACGTAATAGATCAACATAATATTTCTTAATTAGCCCCATACCCCTATGAATAGAGAACAGATCCTTACCCTGGGAAACTTCAATCATTACATTTTTAAGCTCATTTACAGAGAGGTATTCACTTAATGCCTGGAATACCTGCAACTGATCAGACTCAGTTAAAGTATTAAGCCAGTCTTCAATTTCTTCTAAAAACACAAATTATTCAGGTATTTCATTAAAAGGTACTGGAAGAAGCTCTTTAAGAAGCATTTTCTTCTCTATTCCTTTTGGACTGGCAAGGTAAATAGGAAAGTCCGGAGGGCAAAACTCTGATAAAACCTGGAGACATAATGCACAGGGAGGGGATGCTGGAACTGATCCGGTAACAACTACACAAAAGTCATATTCGACCTTACCAAGAGCTGCTATGGAACTTACAACAGCTGTTCTTTCGGCACAGATAGTGCCGCCATAACTTGCATTTTCAACATTGCAACCTGGAAATATTTTATCATTATTCTTCACAGCCAGGGCAGCACCAACCTTAAATTCAGAATATGGTGAATAGGCATTATCTCTGGCTTTAAGTGCTAATTCAAAGGCTTTATCTAATTTTTCCATAAATATAGTGTTCTCCCTAATATGATGATCCTTATTCTATAATAATATTTATTATTATAGAAGGTTCTTTTGAACTTCCTTCTTTATTACTTCATAAGGTTGTGCACCAGTAAGCCTCATAACACTTTCACCATTTTTAAACATTATTATAGTGGGAATACTTCTAATCATATATTTTGCTGCTGCAGCCTGAGCTTTGTCTACATTAATTTTTACTGTCATAATTTTTCCGGAAAAGTCTTTAGCAACTTTCTCAATAGCTGGTGATACCATTTTACATGGACCACACCAATCTGCATAGAAATCTACAAGAACTGGTTTTTCTGATGTCTTAATTAATTCGAAAAAGGACTTTGGTTTTTCACTCATTATTATGCTCCTATAACGCTTTCGAGCACTTTCCTTAGATGCATAAATTAAGCTTAGTTACAGCCAATCCCCGGAAAGTCTCTGCCGCTGAATGATAAAAAGGTAATTATTTCTAACTAATTATAATATCACATCCCCTTTTTATCATTCCTCCATAAAAATAAGATAGTAATAATAATGAAAAATGATAAATTAATAATAAAAAATGAAGAAAAAAAAGAACTTGCCTTGCTTTTAAGAACTCTATTAACTGGACTTTAATAAACTGAGAATACCAGCCTCATCATCGACAAGCATAATTTTTTCATATCTAAAAACTCCTATCCCATTAGCAATTAATATCTCTTTTGATCTTCAATTCTTTTAAATTTTATTGTAACTGTTGTTCCATTATTTCTATTAATATCAACAGTACCATCCAGTTGGCCTGTTGCCAGCATATATACCAGATTAAACCCTGTAGTATCAGATTTTTCCGGTACTAAAGATTCGGGCATACCAATACCATTATCTTTTACTATTAGAGTTAGTTCTTCAGATTCATCTATATTTAAACTTACATAAACAATGCCTGCTCCATCAGGATATGCATGTCTCATCGAATTTGAGATTAGTTCATTAACAATTAAGGCACAGGGCTGTGCCATATCCAGTCCAAAGTCTGGTATTTCTGCTTCTACTTTTAATTCAATATTACCACACATAACCAAAAGGGAATCACAAAGAGTATTAAAAATATGCCTGGTAACATTTCCAAAATTAATTGCAATAAAGGAATGTTCCTGGTAAATATCATTGTGAATGGCAGAAATAGCTCCTACCCGGGATTGAGCCATTCTTAATACATTTTTTTCACTATCCAAAACTGCCCGATCAACTTGCATATTCAGCAGGCTAATCATTATCTGCATGTTATTATTTACCCTATGATAGATTTCCTGCAAAAGAAGTTCTTTTTCTTTAAGATCATCTTCTATCTGTTTTTGATCCTTTAATCTTTGGGTTATATCTTCCTGGATTTCAATTATTCCTGTAATTTCTCCTGCACTATTTTCCAATGGCGCTAATATAGCAGAAACCCAATATTGATCACCATTTTTCTTTAAATTACAAAAAGTATTTTTTTCTATCTCACCGTTT
Organism: Spirochaetaceae bacterium; assembly: GCA_030633365.1. The sequence goes on from DAOVSY010000145.1 coordinate 2,175, forward strand.
ATAACTTTTCTAAATAAAACATCTCTTTCTGACTGAGGGAAATTACCAATATTTAATACTTTAGGGTTTTTACCAATAAGTTCTTCTTTTCTGTATCCGGAAAGACTAATAAACTTTTTGTTAACATAATCAATTTCCTGGTTTAGATTTAACATAAGTGTAGGAGAAGGACTCTGCTCTACAGCAGCAGATAGCTTTTTAACATCATCCTGAGCTTCTATGAAATTGGTAATATCACGATGAGATTCAATTACATGAGTAATTTTTTTATTCTCGTCAAATAGTGGGGATATTATTACATCCAGTTGAATTTCCTTCCCACCTATTGTTTTAGAATTTCTTTGATATCTTTCGGATACTCCGCTATTAATTACTTTAGAAAGAAAACAATCAATACCATAATTTATACATGGAGAGTCAAAATTATGAAGAATTTTATAACATGTTTGACCAATAATATTGTCTCTTTTATTTCCGGTTAAATTAAGAACAGAATTATTTATATCAGTTATTATATAGTCTTTAGAAATTACAACTATTTCATCGTGCATATATTTTAGTATACTTCGATAGTACAATTCACTTTTTACCAATTCTTTTTTTACTCTTTTCCTGTCAATTATTATATCTTTATTTTCCAGGGCAGTTTTAACAGCAAGACCAAGACGACCCATCTTATCTTTAAGAACATAATCTACAGCACCAGCTTTCATACATGCTACTGCTGTTTCTTCGTTAATAGATCCTGTAACAAGAATAACAGGTGTATCCGGTGATTGTTCAAGGACATATTTTAACGCTGACATTCCATTATAGGTAGGAAGACTGTAATCTGTTAATACAAGGTCTGGTTTAAATGTATTTAATTCCTTAATAAAATCTGTTTCATTTACAACCCACTTAAAGCTGCAGGTTGTAAATGTTGACTTAACCTCATCCATAACCAACTCTGCATCAGTCTCAACATCTTCCAGTATAAGGAATTTTGGAGGTGTATTCATTTATAATCCTCTTATTTAATAACTAATATTAGATATATATTTATATCTTCTATACTTTAATTATTATAAAAGAGAATCTAAAAAGCAAATTAATATCTGTTATTTTTTAGGAATTTGTAAAGTAAAAAAGAAAATAGAACCTCCATCTGGTTTCGACTCAACCCACACTTCTCCACCATGACTCTCAATTATCCTCTTAACTATAGCCAGACCAACTCCAGTACCTTCTATACTCGAGTTTGCATTGACCCGTTTAAATATTTTAAATACTTCATTAGAAAATTTACTGTCAAAACCACATCCATTATCTTTTATATAATAAGCACCTTTATTTTCTTTAGAATAGCCAATGGTTATTAAAGACTTTTTACCTTTATTATTAAACTTTATTGCATTATCCAAAAGGTTTACTAGTACCTGTTTTATCATAGAGTAATTACCATATGCTTTTGGCAGAGATAAAATTTCAAGAACAATTCCCTTCTCTTTTACTAGATTTTCATAATCTGTATTTAAAACTTCACCAAGCTGATTCATATCGATTTCACTTTTACTTAAATTAGAAGTTCCAACCTTTGAATAAGCAAGAAGATCTGTAATTAAATTCTGCATTTTTATTGTGTTTTCTGAAATTACATCTATTAAACGAATACTTTCAGGATCTGCCGAATTACTTATATGCTTATGTAGTTTAACTGAAAAACCAAGAACTGCACGTAGAGGACTCCTAAGATCGTGAGAAACAGAGTGGGAAAAGGCTTCCAGATCCTTATTTGATCTTTCCAGGTTTTTATTCAGATTTAAAAGATCAAATCTGGCATCCTTCATATCTTCCAGAAGAAAAAGCGTGGCTTGTTGGGACTTTTCCAGTTTGATCTTACTTTCTTCTATTTTCAATGTGCGTTTATTAACTATAATTTCAAGATCTTCTTTGTGTTTTAAAAGATCATTTTCAGCCTTCTTACGATTCGAAATATCCCTGGATATTTCCAGTTTTGATATACTGCCATCTGAATTTATTAAGGGCGTATCAACAAGATCATAAGTTTTTCCATTTTTTGCAGAAAACCATTCCCAATGGACAGTCTTTCCTTTTAAAATATCAGAATTTTTACACCAGGGACATACTTCTGTTCTATCATGAAAATATAAATAACACTTCTTTCCTTCATGCTCTCCAAATTCTTCCACAAGAACAGGATTAACATATTGAATATCATATTGCTGGTTTATAATATAAACACCATCATCCATGGAATCCAGAATATGTTTTAGATTATCCCTTTCAATCCTTAGTTTTACTTCAACTTCTTCCCTTTCAGCAGCCTCTGTTTTTAGGCTTTCAATTAATCCTACAAGTTTAATTGTCATGCTGTTAAAGGAGATTGCCAAAGCTCCAATTTCATTATTCGGATTGATAACTGGCTTTTTCCCTGATTTTCCAAAAACAAACTCATATTCACCTGATTCAATTACTGAAGCGCCATTAACCAGTTCCTTTAAGGGAGGAATAATGCTCTTATAGGTAAAAATTGCATTTAATAATGAAATAATAATAACAAAAATACCATATATTGATATTAAAAATATTGTTCTTTTACTTATCTCCTCTATTTTTATCGAAGCTGATTTGTATAGCACATGAACTTCTTCCATTATTTCTCTTATCTCAAACCGTAGATTTGATAATAAGTACTTCTGAAGTTCTATATACTGATTTAATTTATCTTCATTAGACTCATCGTTCCCTAAATCTTCCGATTCACTACCAAGATCTCTTATTTCGGTAAAAGTCTGTTTAATGTGTTCCAAATCTGAATTAAGAGAATTAGGAAAATATTTTTTACTATTTATAATAGATAAAATATTGTTGTATTTAAACAGCCATTGTTGTTCTAATCTGAGATAGCTATATGCATAATATTCGTCTGTTAGTAAAACAAGATCCAAAATTTCATGAACCAGATAATGGGAGGATTCTTTTTTTTCAGCCTCGATATTTTCCAGATAATATGAATAATACCAGAACATAAAAAATAGTAACACCAGTACTATTGGTATAATAGAACTTAACAGAAGTCTTCTTTTAACAGTCATCTGGTTATTATTGTTACACCATGAGGTTTAACAATTATTTTTCTTGCACTTATCAAGCTTGTATTATCCATAACCTATCCCCTTAATATTTAGGGTTATTGGGTGATACCAAGTCAGTATCTTTACCAAATGATAGTTTAATAAAACTCAAAACGCAAGAAAATCTGTTTTAAAGTTAGAAAAAATGATTTTTAAACTATCAGGTTCAAGGAAATTATATATTAGAAACTATGAAATCTACTTGATTTCAAAATATCTATCTCTTATAGTTTACATTAGAAAGGTAATGTTATTTTTATTGTAAATTTAAAATCTACTGAAAATTGAAATTAGGAGGGTCTACTGTGGGTATTTTAGGAAATTCTGAAACTGAGAAAGATAAACTCTTAACAAAAATTACAAAATTACAAAATTACAAAAAAAAGTTTCTTTATTAGAAAAAAGGGAAAAGGAATACAAAAAATCTATTAAGGCTCTAAAAGAAAGCGAACAACATTATAAACAGTTTTTTGATGCACTTCCCTATGGTGGTGAAATTATTGATCTTAATGGATTTATTGTAGATTGCAGTAAAAGTACTGCAAAAATGCTTGGTTATACAAAAGAAGAACTTATAGGTAAACATATTACTCAATTTGTAAATGACGTAACAGTAAAAAGATATAGAGAAAATTTTCCGAAACTATTAAAAGGGGAATCTCTATTTCTTAAATCTACAATGATTCATAAAAACGGAACTCCTATAAGAGTTATTAGAGCAGGAGAACCCATAAGGGACAGTAATGGAAAAATAACTGGAATGCTTGGCCTAAGTATGGAAATTACCACACTGGAAAAAGCTGAAGAATAAGTGAAGAATTAACATACTAAAGAACTTGAACGTTTTAATAAATTATTTGTGAATCGCAAAATTTGAATTAATGAACAAAGGAATAAAATTTAAATATTGGAGTTGACAAATTGAATGTAAAAAATATTCTGCGTTTACCAATTATAAAATTACTATTTATTCGAAATAACTTTATCTAACAAAAGTATATTAGTAAATTAGACTATATACAGGAGTTAATTATGGATGAATCTGATAGAAGTCAGAAACAACTATTAAAAGAAATAAAAAAATTAAAATCTGTAATTATAAAACTTGAAAAATCAGAAGAAAAAAGCAAATCATCCAAAAAAAAACTTAAGATAAGTGAAGAAAATTTCCATTCTCTTTTAAAAGCTCTTCCTGTCCCCACATACACCTGGAAATGGAATGGAGATGATTTTATTTTAAAAAATTATAACAAAACAGCAGAAGCATTTACCAGTGGTAAAATAGTTACATTACTGGGAGTTAAAGCAAGAGATCTTTACAAAAACGAACCAGCAATTCTTAAAGAGTTTGATACTTGTTTTAAGACTGAATCCACTATAAAAAGAGAAATGAACTACAGATTAAAATCCACAGGTATAAATAAATATCTTGACACAACATATTCTTTTGTTCCTCCGAATATGGTTATGGTTTATACAGAAGATTTTACAAAACAAAAGCAAACAGAGGATGCTCTTTGTGATGCATACAACATTATAAACAGGAGTCCTTCAGTTGCCTTCCTTTGGAAAAATAAAGAAAACTGGCCTGTTGAATTTGTATCTGAAAATGTTAAAAAACTTACTGGTTACTCTGTTGAAGATTTTCTTTCAGAAAAAATAAGATATAATCAACTTATATTCCCAGAAGATCAGGTTCGTGTAAAATTTGAAGTAAGGGAAAACAGTTCTAAACCAATTAAACTCTCTTTTTTACATTTACCGTACAGAATAATTACTAAAAACGGTGAAATAAAATGGGTAGAGGATGTAACTTATATTCGCAAAAATAACCAGAATATAATTACTCACTATGAGGGTATTGTATGTGATATCTCCAGGCGGATGGAAAATGAAAAAGCCTTAAAAGATAATGAACTTAAATTACGATTATTGGCAGACTACACATATGACTGGGAATACTGGATAGATACAAATAGAAATTACATATATCAATCGCCGTCATGTAAGC
>DAOVSY010000068.1 GCA_030633365.1 Spirochaetaceae bacterium
AGTAACTGCTGTAGATGTGCAGGTATAGCTTCCCATGATTCTGTATTTACAAACCATCCACCTGCCCATGCACCGGAAATTGGGTTAGTAAGATAATAGTTAGTAACATCTGCCCAGCCAACTGTATAGTCTTCTGTAATACCGGACCATGCAACACCATCAAGAACATTGGTCTGAAGAGCCATTTCAACATCTTCGTAAGGAAGAGCCATTGGAACAACACCAAATTGTTTCATAAACTCTCCACCAGTTGGGAACATGTACATTCTTAGACCCTTGAGGTCTTCAATTGATCTAATTGGTTTTGTTGTTGCAAAATTACAAGGATCCCAACTACCCTGGCTAAGCCATGTTACGCCTTCAATTTCTGCATAAGCTTCTTCCCATATTTCATTTAATCCATACCATTCCCAAAGAACATTTACATCAAGACCATAACGTGCAGCCAAAGGAAAATAGGCAGCGAAAATGGATACATCCACTGGAGATGCCATTGAATCGTCATCACTTACAGCCATATCGACAGTTCCTTCCTGAAGTGCTCTAAAAAGCTCTCCATGTGGTACAAGTTGATCAGCAGTATAAACTTCAATTACCATCTCACCATTAGCAGCAATATTAAATTCATCAATCGCACCTTTAACAACATGGTCATTCAAAGCTGGACCAGCATATGATTGAAGCCTCCATTTAATAGTTTTTTTAGGTGCTGCTGCGGCAACCCCATCTGTATCTGCAGAATTACCACTACAGCTGGTAATCATAGGTACAACAAATGCCAAAACTATCAAAATACTGATGATAGTGGTTAATAGATTCCTTTTCTTCATTCTAAAGCCTCCTGGAAAGTTTCCGTTTCATTTTTAAAAAGGGAACGACCCCTTGTAGTGCATTGCATCCCAATTAATATCAGATATGAATTAATTATTCCTCCTTATCAATTATGTTTCCTGAAAAATCAGGCATAAGATCCAATATATATATCAGCCTGCTTATGTACTTTTAATTATTATTGAAGCAAATTTGCCACAAGTCAAGAAAAAAAACATAAAAATACTTAATAGTTCATAAAAGATCAAAATGATAAAAATCTAATTTTTAAGATCATTTAACCGGGACAGAGATATCCCATTTTTGACAGTACTTTTTACAAGATCTTCAGGAATAGTTCCGGATACCAGTATTGACAGCACCTGTTCAAAGCTGAGGATATTCATTTCAATTAGAAACTCCCCTATTCTTCTTTGGTTTTCATTTTCGTATGGCATTTGTCTCACCAGAACTACTCCCATAATTAACTATAGTAAAGTGCAGTGGCGAAAGATAGGGCTATTGTGAAAAAAATTAAGACTCTAGATAAGGATCTTTAAAATTGATATAAATTCTATCATGTATTAAATGTATTGTGGCTTTATTGACAGGGGACAGCTATTTACATAAGATGGGCAGATATTGCTCCGGTAGCTCAGCAGGATAGAGCAGCTGCCTCCTAAGCAGCAGGTCGGACGTTCGACTCGTCTCCGGGGTATTTTTAATGTAGGGTCAGTCGCTGTCCCTACAATTTTGTAATTTAAATTTCATCCGAATCCAGCTTATGCATCCATTTTCCACGACTAAGAATTATTAAACCAGCTGCTGCCACCAGAAGATTAGATGTAAACATACCTATCCAGATACTTACAGGTCCAAATGCTGTAAAAGCAACTAAAAGAAATACAACAGGCACCCTTATTCCCCATAGACGGATGATATTCAGGATCATAATAGGCTTCGTATCACCAGCACCCTGCAATGCCCCGTTAGATACAGTAAAAAGAGCAAAAAAGATGACAGAAGGAGATACTATCTTGAACAGCATTGCACCGTGATGAATAACTTCAGGATCGTCTACAAAAAATTTAACTACAGAGTTTCCTTTAAAAAAGGTAATTACCATTCCTATACTAATAAAAATTATAATGGTTATAAAAGAATGTCTTACAATTTTTTTTACATTTTTATAATTTTTAGCTCCCAGCTGCTGTCCAACCAAAACCGAAGTAGCCTGGGATATTCCCATAGCAGGCATATTAAATAATCCTATTATTCTGTTTCCTATTCCAAATGCTGCAATTACAGCTGTCCCAAAACCATTAACAACTCCCTGAAGTACAGTAAAACCTAAAGCTGAAATTCCCTGCCCTACAGAAGAAGGCAACCCTATCTTTAATAAAAGCTTGATGGCTTTTCTTTCAGGAATCATATCTTTTAAATGAAGTTGAATTCCCTTTGTACCTCGAATAAGAATAACAACTGCAATGATTGAAGCAACAATCCTGGCAATGACAGTTGCATACGCAGCTCCACGAACAGTCATAGCAGGGATTGGCCCAAAACCAAAAATAAATATGGGATCAAGGATTATGTTCAGAAAAACAGTAACAGACTGAACTATTAAAGGGGTAATACTGTCACCAATACCCTGAAGGGCACTACGAAGAATAAAGCTCATAAACATAAAAGGTATGCCTGCAAGAATAATTTTAAGATAATCTGATGTGTATTGAAAAGTATCAGCTGGAACCTGCATAAGATTAAGCAAATTATCTGTAAATACAATGCCAACAATGCTGATAACAGTAGCTACAATTAGTAGAAGAACTGTCATTTGACCCAGATAGAAATCTGTTTTACGCCTGTCCCCTTTCCCGGAAGACTGTGAAATAAGGGTAGTTCCAGCACTGGAAAATCCAAAAGCAAATATTATTAGAAAAAATATCAAATTCATGGAAATTGAAGGAGCAGATAATGCTTCTTTTCCCACTTTCCCAAGAAAATATGAATCTGCAAGGTTATAAAGCATTTGAAGGAAATTCCCAAGCATTATGGGTCCTGCAAGTTTTAAGAGACGAGGATAAGTGTATAAAATATTTGTTTTATCAGGATTCAGTTTATTCAATCTTCAAACAGAGAATCAAATGTTTTTTTTGCCTCAGTTTCTTTATCCTTACCATTTGTTCCTGTATAATTGGAACTTAATTCAAAAAAATCACAAAAATTTGCTCTGTCCTTTTCTCTTACAACCTCCCGGATACTTTCACTACAATCCCAATGACTGCCGGGAGAGTAAAACCTGCAATTCAAACAGACCTTTGCATCTTTTCCACAGGAAGAACATTCAGTGTTTCTGTATACCTTTACTTCAAACTCATTACCGCAATTATAGCAATTTCCCATAGCTGAAGTATAATGTTGAAAAGAAGGCGTGTATATAAAAATAATCCCAACATTTTGCAATTATATTCGTATAATAGATATATGGAAGGAATAAAAGAACAATTTGAACTGGCAAAAGTAATTGAGAATACAGATGCAATTGAAAATATTAGATCAGGTTCACACAATATGTTTGAAATATTAAGTAAAAACTTAATAAATCTCTGAGGAGGAATAGATGAAAAAGAGTTATCTGATTTTTGTAGTTCTATCTTTTATGATTGTTCTACTGGCAATGTTTATGGGAGGTACGTCCCTCGATGTATTTCTGGATATTAACAGTTTTTTAATGGTAAGCCTGATCCCAACTTTTCTACTCATGACAAATTATTCACCATCAGAAATTGTTCTGGCATTTAGAATAGGATTTAAGAAGGAGGGGATAGTTAAAAAAGAGCTGCAAAAGAGTATCAATTTTTTTGACAGCCTGGGGAAATATCTTATTCTATCAGGTATACTGGGAGCAATAACCGGCTTCATATCAATGCTTGCATCTTTCGCAAAGGGTACTGAAGAATATGGATATACAAGCACATATTGGGGAGGAGGATTCGCACTCACCATAATTACCATCCTTTATTCACTCATTTTGTACATGATTGTTGCTGTTCCCTTTAAGAATGGTCTTAGAAACAGATTAATTGAAATGGAATAATTATCTGTTATTGTGCTGAGAAAGCATAATAACTAGCTGAAGAACCAGCACAAAAGCCGATGCTGCCGCTGCACTGTTAAAAGCGGCAGCCATTCCCAGGTGCTGATATATCTCTCCTCCACCTATAGCTCCTGCAATTATCCCAACAGTGAGCACAGCTTCATGTATAGCCATTCTTTTTTCCCGGTGAATACTCCCGGAAACACCATGAAAAATTGAGCTGGAATACTGAGCTGCAAAAAGAACTCCAAATACTGAAAGACCAAAAACAATAGTAATCCAGGAATCTGCATAAGGAATAAAAAATACAAACAGTATCAATAAAAACTGCACAATGATTATATATATTCTATTAAAATGCCACCAGCTGAACCTACCAGCCAATACAAAAATAAGAGTACTGAATAAAGCCCGGAAAAGCAGTAACAGTCCAATGGAGGACTCAGAAAAATGGAGTTCCTCCCTGACATATAGGGGAAACACAAAAAGAAGAACCCCAAAGATAATATAAGCCGTAAAGTTTCCCAACCAGGCTGCATATCGCAGAGGAGTACTGCTATCTATAACTGTCTCATCTATATTTATCTTTTTATTATGACTAATAATAGAAGGTACTGCAGCAGGAACAACAATCAGAATAATGCTTAAGAAACCATACAAACCAGCAGCGAAAACAAGTGGTGACTGTAAATTTAATTCCAAAAATACACCACCAAGATATGGACTTATTACTAATCCTGTAGACCAGGACAAATTAAAAAACCCCATCATTTTATTTAGATAATTTCCTTCGACACCTTCAGACAACCACCCCATTAAAGGAGGCCAGAATAAAGCTGTAACAAATCCAAATAATCCATATAAAATAAATACAATCCAGGCATCTTTGCTAACAAGAATTAGTATTACAGTTAACAACATTCCAAGGGCAGCTATTGTAATTGAACGATGTGCACCAATTCGCCGGCTTAAGGGATGTAGAACATAACATCCAATAAGATATGAAAACGCCCATAACGAGGAAAACCAGCCAATTTCTGCTGATGTTGAGTCAAAAATATCCCGCATATAAAAAACCAGACTGAAGTTCAAAATTCCAATGCCGGTATTTGCAATAAATGAAGCAGGTAGTAATAAAGAAGCTCTTTTTATTTCTTGTCTCATATATTGATTTTTACTTTATTTTAGATCATTATACAATTGTGAAAGATGAAAATATTCTTCTTCAAATTGATAAACAAAACCACAATGCATTTCAGATGATACATAATAACCCTGAAGAAGGGTTAAAACTAAGCAAAGAAATTTTTAGAACCTCAAAAGAACAGAAATATGAGAGAGGAATAGCTGAAAGCAAACTAATTGAAGGCTGGTGCCTTCTTTTACAAAACAGTCACGAAAAATCACTAAAAGCTCTCGAATACAGCTTAAAGATATTTATATCCATAAAGGATCTGGTTGGAGAGATGAAAGCTCTTAATGCATTTGGAGTCCTCTATACCAATATAAGCAACTATAAAACTGCAATGGATTACTATACACAGTCCCTTGAACTTAGCAAAAAAACAAATAATACAGAACGCCTTGGGACTGCCTATATAAATATTGGCAGCCTCTATTCTGAACTGGGGAAAAATGATGCTGCTTTGGAATATTATAACAACGCTCTGGAAATAATAAAAAAAACAAATAATCAGGATCAACTATGTGCCTGCATGATCAATATTGGTGATGTTTACTATACTAAAAAAAACTATACCCAAGCTCTTAAAAATTACAACCAAAGTCTTGAAATAGCAGAATCAGTAAAAAACAGAGTATATGAAAGTAACTGCCTTACTTCAATTGGTAAACTTTATAAGGAAACAAATGAATTTGAGAAAGCTGAAATATATCAGGAACGCAGCCTGGAAATCTCAAAATCTCTTGGGAACAATTTAAGTAAAGTTGAATGTTTAACAAATCTGGCTTTTTTATATTTTACAAAAAATGAAATTGAAAAATCAATTGATTTTCATATGAAAGCTATTGCATTAAGTACATTAATTAATTCCAAGTATTATGAATCTATAAATTATCAGGGTATTTCAAAAGCTCATGAACAAAATAAAAATTTGAGTACAGCTCTTGATTACCTTAAACTTCATAACACTGTAAAGTCTAAGCTTCATGATGAAGAAATTAACATGAATGTGGAAAGGATAAAAGTACAAAATAAGATTGAAGCAGCAAAAAAAGATGCAGAAATTCAAAGGAAAAAGAATTCAGAACTTCAGGAAGCTTTTGATAGAGTATCTATATTAAACAAAATTGGACAGGATATTATATCTTCCCTGGATATGGGAATAATTCTTGCTAATATTTATAAACACCTGTCATCTTTTATCAGTGCAGATTTATTTGGAATAGCTCTATATGAAGAGAAAAGTAAAATTATCGATTTTAAATATTTTATTATTGATGGTGTAAAATCTCCAAATGAAAGAAAACCTGTACCCTCAGTAGGGAGTATGGCAGGATGGGTCATTTCAAATAACAAATACCTGCATCTAAATGATGTTCAAAATGAATATCTTGATTATGTCCCAAAACTACTTGGGTCCAAAACCTATGAAACAAATTCTTTAATCTTTGTACCTTTAATTATAAATCAGAAAACAATTGGCGTTATAACTGTACAAAGCTATAAGCTTAATGCTTATTCAAATCAGCATCTGGAAATTATTCAAGCTGTTGGAGCGTATAGTGCAATCGCCCTGGAGAACTCAAAGGTTCATGAGGAGATTAGTAAACTTAATACAATAATTAATTCTGAAAAAAAAGAACTTGAAAGAGCCTATCAAAAAATTGACATACTTGCAAACCACGATATCCTTACAGGATTACCTAACAGAAGATTATTTATAGAGTTGCTTAAACAGGAGCTTAGACAGGCTGACCGGCAAAAAACAAAAACAGCTGTTCTATTTATAGATCTTGATGATTTTAAACCTGTCAACGATAAAATGGGGCACCATGCAGGTGATAAAGTACTGCAAATGGTAGCACAACGATTTAATTCTACACTTAGGGAATCTGATGCAATTGCACGTATTGGAGGAGATGAGTTCGCTGCAATCATCTGTAATGTTAAAAACATAAAGGATATTAAGAAAATAGCAGAGAAAATAATTAGTAAGTTTAAAAACCCATTTAAGTATGGTAACTATAAATTCCAAATTGGAATAAGTATGGGAATTAGTGTATATCCTGATGATGATGATAAAATAGATGGTTTATTAAAAAAAGCAGATACAGCTATGTATAAAATAAAATCAGAAAGCAAAAACTCTTTTATCTTTTATAAAGAAGAAAAATAATATGAAAAGTTCTTCTATATTCCTATTTGCTTTGACAGCAGCAATTGGTAATGCATTATTTGCAGCCGGTCAGAAAAAAGCTGCAGGAATTGATAATTCTCTGTTATTTGTGGGTCTTTCGGCAATAGTATGTATTGTACTAACTTTTCTTGTAATCCTTATAATGCAGAGTAATACTAACTTTGGCAGTATAATTAAAGTAAATTGGATTTGGATTCTTATGAGTGGATTTGGATTGTTCCTTACATATCTGGGATTTAATCTACTCTATACCAGGTTTGGAGCCACAGGTTATGTGTACTATGCAGTCCTTTCAATTATTACCACCTCTCTTATTGTAGGAGTATTTATTTTCAAAGAAAGACTGAATATATATCATTTTGCATCCATTGGTTTTTCTTTAATTGCGATAATACTATTTACACTGGGTAATAATGCATCCAACTGATTAATGTTTATATTAAATTGCCTGGTCGGCTATGCAACCAAAGGAGTAATCTATGAGCATAGTTATAAAAAATGGTGTTGTCATTACAATGGATTCCACTAGACCTATTATTGAGAAAGGAATGATTATTATTGAAAATGATACCATTGCTTATGTTGGGAAAGAAAATATTACCCTTATCCCACAGGATGCAAAAATTATAGATGCCAAAGGTGGAATAATAATGCCAGGCATGATAAATACCCATACTCATATTGGAATGTCTCTCTTTAGAACCCTGGCTGATGATACAGCAGACAGATTAAAAAAATATCTGTTTCCTCTGGAAAAGAAATTCGTAACACCGGAACTTGTCTACTGGGCATCTCTCTACTCCCTGACAGAAATGATAGAAGGAGGAACAACAACATTTGCAGATATGTACTATTTTGAAGACAAAGTTGCAGATGCAGCAGTAAAAGCGGGTGTAAGAGGAATTCTGGGAGAATCTGTTTTAAACTTCCCTGCACCGGATGCAAAAGAACCCTACGGAGGATTTGCATACACTGAGAAATTTCTTGGGTCTTACTCTAATCATCCACTAATAACTCCTGCTCTGGCGCCCCATGCTCCATACTCCCTGGATTTTGAAAATCTAAAAAAAACAGCTGCCCTTGCTGAGGATTTGGATATCCCCATACTCAGCCATCTGGCAGAAATGCCCTTTGAAATGAAGCAAATAGCGGAAGAGTATGGAATGAGTCCAGTTGAGTTGTATTCCAAAACAGGTTTACTAAGCCCCAGGATGACAGCAGCTCATTGTATCTATGTAGATAACAAAGATATAAATCTTTTAAAAATCAGCGGAACAGGTGTTGCACATAATATTGCTGCAAATCTGAAGGGAGGAAAGGGTATCTCCCCTGCTCTAAAAATGTTTGATATGGATATACCTATAGGACTTGGGACAGACGGTCCAATGAGCGGAAATACCATGGATCTTGTAAACCTTCTTGGTTACACAGCCAAAATACACAAACTGGACAATAAAGACCGAACAGTTATGCCTCCCCAAAAAGTTGTGGAAATGGCTACCATAGGTGGAGCCAGGGCATTACACATTGAAGATAAAACAGGATCACTGGAAAAAGGGAAAAAGGCGGATATTATTATTGTTTCCACTGAATCAACAGTAATGTTCCCAATATATGACTACTACTCTGCACTGGTGTACTGCGCCAGCCCCAGAGATGTTAATTCTGTTATAATAAACGGTGAACTGGTAATGGAAGATAGAAAAATAAAAACTTTCGATAAAAATGAAACCAGAACTGAATCAGGAAAAATTGTTGTTAAAATAAAAGAAGGACTGAAGGATTTTTGAAGGATTTAGTTTGACAGAATCACTCTGCTATTCTATCATGTATATACAATTATTAAAGGCTAAGGCTGGTCGCAAATGCAACCTAAGGCTGGTCGCAAACAAGTTTGCTGCTCGCCTATGCATCCTAAGGAGTATAAAATGCAGAAAAAAATCGTTTTTATTTTTATCATTGTAATGATGTTCTCAATGGTTCCTTTTATCTTTGCCACAGCAGAGAAAGAAGTAACTCCCGAAGCGGATTCAATGCCGTTTAAAGGACAAACTCTTAACCTGTCATGGTGGGGTTATGGAATGGATCTTCTTGACAAAAATGTTGTAAAACCTTTTGAAGAAAAATACGGTGTAACTGTAGTTTCCGAAACTGGTAACAATTCGGCAAGATTCACAAAAATGGTAGCAAGAAAGGGCAATCCTGTAATAGATGTTGCACTTTTTGCAGGAGCATGGGCTTATAAAGCAACTCAGGAAGGAATTATTCAGCCATATAATCCATCACTGATAACTAATCTTGATGCTATTATGGAATCTGCAAAAGATCCCCTTGGTGGAAAATACGCAATTGGTTATACAATTCAGCACCTTGGTCTTTGCTACAGAACAGACAAAATTGATCCAATTACATCCTGGAGAGATCTTTCAAATGATGATCTAAAAGGATTTTTAACAATACCGCAAATTTCAACTACCTATGGACCATCAATAATCTACATGCTTTCCAAAGCATGGGGTGGAAGTTTTGATGCTACAGATGTTGGATGGGAAAAACTTGAAGAACTTTCAGACAACCTCCTTACAGCTTATGTAAGATCATCAGAGCTTAATACACTTATCCTCCAGGAAGAAGTATATGCAGCTCCTTATGCAAGTTTTGCCTGGGGCAATATACTTGCCAGCGAATTACCAATTAAAAATGTAATTCCAGAAGAAGGTCTTGTTGGTTCATTCAGTGTGATCAGTGTTGCTGCAGGAACAAAGAACGAAGAACTTGCACACTTATTTATAGACCATATGCTCTCCTATGAAGTTCAATTAGCAGAAGCTATGGACCTTGTAGACAGCCCTGTAAGAAAAGACATAAAACTACCTGCTGATATTGCTGCAAATCTGACTTACGGAGATGAACTGATCAGCCAGCTGAATTTCTTTGACCTTAAAGAAATGGCAGCTGTAGAAGCTGAATGGCTTGATAAATGGAATGCCATTTTTACAAAATAACATACAGTATATTATCCCGGGGCTACTCCCGGGATAGATTTTAAAATATCTTTAAAAAGAGCTGCTAAATGAATCAGATCAATATTAAAAGAACTCTGCTTCTCCTGCTTCTTCCGGGTTCAGTATTTCTACTATTCTTTTTTGTACTTCCTCTGATTTTTGTTTTTACTGAAAGTTTTCAGGGACAGGACGGAGGTCTTACAGTTCTAAGATACACAGAAGTACTAACAAGTAAGCAGTTTCATTTTGTATACCTTCGTACTCTAAAAATTGCATTGATAGTTACACCCCTGGCAGTGTTAGTTGCATATCCCAGTGCATATATAATTACAAAGATGACAACAAGGAAAAAATCGATAATGATGTCACTTGTAATACTCCCGCTAATGACAAGCCCTGTAGCAAGAACATTTGCCTGGATTGTAATTCTTGGGCGTTTTGGGCTTATCAATCAGACTCTGGCTGCTGCCCGGGTAACCAGTGAACCTCTCAGACTCATGTATACCGAAGGAGCTATTGTAGCAGGCCTCCTCCAGTTATTTATGCCTATTATGGTCCTGACTCTGGTAAGTGCACTGGAAAATATACCGGAAGAGGTTGAGGAAGCCGCCCTAAGTCTGGGATCAGGGAAATCCGGAACCTTTTTCAGAG
>DAOVSY010000106.1 GCA_030633365.1 Spirochaetaceae bacterium
GAAAATGGATCATTTTTCATTTCATTCTGAACAAGTATTGTTAATCCATTTATTGCTTTTCTTAAATCTGTTCTCCCCGGTCTGATATAGAATCTGAACTCTTTTAAATCTATCAGCATTGTTCTATATCCAGAACGGATAGAACATCCTTTAATGTTTGTTTACAAAACCCAACTGGAAGTATTATCGAATACTTCTCATATTTTAATATGATTGGTTCTTCAAATTTTGGTTCTTTCTTTTTTACTTTTATTTCAACAAAATTTCTGGAGCTTAAGCGTTTTCTATTCTTGTAAAAGGTGGTGTAGTGTATTCTTTTTCCTTTACAGAAAGTATCTACCGTTTCTCCGCTTAATTCTTGTTCCTTTATTAGTTCCGGCCAGTTGTGTTTCTTTCTATCTGACATACTTTACTACCTCCATGAATCTTCATGGAGTTTATTTCACTTAGAAAATATTACAAGAAGGGGAGAATTACCGCTTACGGAGCTTCTCTGAAAGATCTAGGTAAAAAATGGTTTGCCTTTTCAAAAATGGATATTGGGGCAGTTGAGATGGTTGCCCGGCTGAGGAAAGCTGATAAATTGAGGCGAATAGGAATAGATTGATTATATCCCTATCTCCCCTGCTTTTCATACTGAAGTTTATACAAATTATAATAGATTCCCTTCAAAGCCAGTAACTCTTCATGGGTCCCCATCTCCTCCAGATGACCTTTGGCAAGGACAATAATTTTATCTGCATTCCGTATTGTGGATAACCTGTGGGCAATTACAAGAGATGTTCTCTCTTTCATCAGCTCTTCTATAGCCTTCTGTATAAGTGATTCTGTTTCTGTATCTACATTCCCAGTGGCTTCATCCAGAATTATTACCTGGGGATTCTGAGCTATTACCCTGGCAAAGGAGAGCAGCTGCCTTTGTCCTGTAGAGAGGTTTGAGCCCCGCTCATTAAGCATAGTTTTATATCCATTATCCATTTTTGATATAAAACTATGAGCCTGAGACAGTTCTGCAGCCTTTTTAATTTCACTTTCCGAAATTTCAAGCCCTGTTTTAATACTCTCTTCAATTGTCCCGGAAAACAGAAAAACGTCCTGCTGAACCGGAATTACTGTCTCACGTAAATTCTTCAGCTTTAGTTCTCTAATATCAACTCCATCCAGAAGAATAGATCCACTGTTAATATCCCATAATCTTGTAATAAGATTGGCAATGGTTGTTTTACCTGCTCCTGTATATCCCACAATTGCTACTTTTTCCCCTGGATTAACAGTAAAAGAAAGGTTATTTATTACAGGTTCATTCTCCTTATATGCAAAGGATACATCTTTAAACTCAATCTTTCCCTTTACAGGGGTCTGGAGAGTTTTCACACCTTTATCCTCTATTTGATCAACATCATCCATAAGAGCAAATATTCTTTCGCCCCCAGCCATTGCAGATTGAAGTATTGTAAATTTTTCTGCAAAATCCATTATGGGTCTGTAAAATTTCTGTATTAAATCTATAAAGGCTATTAATATTCCAAGAGAGAGCGCATGCTTAAGAAGACTTCCTGCACCAAAGTAAATTATTACAGAAATGGAAACTGCTGTAAAAAGGTTCATAAGTGGCCTGAAAACTGCAAATACATACATCTCAGATAAATTAGCTTTTAATAATTTTTTATTTTTATTATCAAATTCTTTTCCGCTTGCTTCTTCTTTTCCAAACATCTGAACTATATCCATACCGGAAATATGTTCAGAAAGGAATGTATTTACATTGGAAACGGCCTGACGTACACTTCTATAGGCATTACGTGCAATAATCCTAAAAAAGAAAGTTGCAATAAAAACAGGAGGAATGCTTAAAACTGTTATCAGGGCAAGTCTGGAATCAAGATAAAACAGTGTTACAAGTACTCCTGCCACAAGAGAAAAATCTTTTAGTACAGATGTTGCAACAGAGGTAAAAAACTCATTTATTGTTTCGACATCATTTGTAATCTTAGTTACAAGGCCGCCAATTGGGGTTTTGCCCAGGAAGTTTAAAGACTGCCCTATGGTATGGTTATAAAGTTTTAACCGAATATCCTCCATTACCTTTTGACCGGTATACGCCATAAGATACACCTGGAGAAATGTAAACAACAGACCTACAATCAGAAGACCAAAATAGAGGAGCCCTCTGCTTTTTACGGAGTTAATATCAGAATTCCTTATTATTCTTCTCTCTTTTATTGTAAGTTTATTAAGATCTTCAATCCCAATAATTATATAATCATCAGATACTTCTATTATATTTTTCTTTTCCAGAATCAGTTCATGGAGTTTTATATTATCTGTTAGTTCAGTTATATAGTAGTCAGCTGGAAATCCCAAAGTTTTGTCAGTAAAATAGACATAATCAGACAGTTCTATAATAGTTTTCTTTTTATCAATTTCCCCTAATATTTCGTCATTGGCTTTTGTATTTTCAATTCTTGAATAAGTAACTAAGATCTTTTCATCAATGGTTTTCTGCATTATAACCGGCATCATCAGTTCTGCTGCAGTTGCGAAAAATAGAGCTATTACAGCAATAATAACCTGAAATTTATAAGGTTTTGTAAATGTCAGAAGGCGCTTCATTATTGCAGAATCATAGCTTTTTACAATTTCATCATGTTTCAAGCTTCAGCCTCCTGGAGTATGGCAATCTCTCTGTAGAACCCTTCTTCAGCATATAACTCTTTATGAGTACCTTTTTGTATAATCCTGCCTTTATCTATAACAATAATTGTATCTGCATGGAAGAGTGTGGACACTCTGTGGGAAACAAGGATATTGGTCTTACCTTTTCGCCCTTTTAAAAATCCGGAAAGAATTTTTTCTTCTGTTGCTGTATCAACAGAAGAGAAAGCATCATCCAGAATAAGAATAGATGGATCCATTATCATTGCTCTTGATATTGCTATTCTCTGTTTTTGCCCTCCTGAAAGAGTTATACCCCTTTCACCTACTTCTGTTTCCCATCCTTCCGGAAAATCATCTAAATCTTTACTTATAGTAGAAAGATCTGCCATCTCCTTAACTTCAGAATCCTCAGCATCAGGTTTTCCAAATTTGATATTTTCTTTTATAGTGGATGAAAAAAGAAAAGTATCCTGAGGGACAAATCCTATGGATGATCTTAGTTCTGAAAGCCCGAAATCTCTAATATCAGTATCACCAATAAATACAGTTCCTTTGGGAGGATCAAGAAGCCGTGGCAATAATCGTATAAATGTAGACTTCCCTGAACCAGTTCTTCCAAGTATTCCCAGTGTCGCTCCCTTTGGAACAACAAGATTTATCTCTTCCAGAATACTTTCTTCATTTTTTCTGTTTTCTGATCCTGAATAGGAAAAATTCAGATTTTTAATTGTAATATCACCACCTGGAATAAAATCTGAAGGAGTTTCAGGAGACTTGATTTCTGCTTCCTGATTAAGTATTTCATTGATTCTTGTCAGAGAGGCTGCACCCCTTTGAAGTATATTAACAGTGAATCCCATTCCCATAACAGGCCAGGTAAGCATTGTCAAATAACTGATAAGTGCAACAAAATCTCCGGGAGTAATAGACTTTTCTATTACTGCTATTCCTCCAAAAGTAAATAAAAGCATAATGGATATTCCGGAAATAAAATTTATCAGAGGAAAGAAAAATCCCCATAATCGGACCAGACGCATATTGCTGTTTTTATACTCTTCGTTTGTCTTAAAAAATTTATTTTGAAAATAATCTTCCCGGGCAAAAGATTTTATAACTCTAATACCGGAAAGAGTTTCCTGAACATTTTCTGTAAGTCGGGAAAACCCTTCCTGTACAGCCTTAAAATATTTACGAATAAGTTTTCCTGCAAACAGAACCAGTAATGTAATAACAGGCAGAGGAATAACAGATATTGCCGCAAGCTTAGGGTATTCTGAAAATATAATAATTAAAATTGCTATAGTCAGAAAAGTAGCATCTACAAATGCCACAAGAGCCATCCCCGAAGCCATTCTTATTGCCCGCATATCATTTGTAGCCCTGGCCATAAGATCACCAGTTTTTGTTTTGCTATAGTATGAAGAGGAGAGAGTTAGTAAATGACTAAATAATTTATGTCGAAGATCACTTTCAATTCTTCTTGATGCACCAATAATAAAGTAGCGCCATCCAAATCTGGCAATGGCAACTCCGAGAGCTATTATCATTATAAGACCAACTGTTTTCCCCACAAATTCAAGAGAGAATCCATCTGTACTTATATAGTCGATAACCTTTTTCATTAGCCTTGGAATATACAACTCTCCTGCATCTACCAGAATCAGACAAAGTAATCCGATAATATAAAAATATTTATATTTTTTTACCATTGGGATAAGGGTTTTAAACTCTTTAAGCATGCAGATATTCCCTGTATAATAAAATGTAAGATATTAATGACAACATCACTCTAATATAACAGCCCGTGAGGAAAATTTGAACATAATTCTTTTTGAAGATGAGCAAATACCGGAAAAAATCAGTATAAAAGACGAAAAAGCAAAACATATTTTAAAAATACTTAAGCTAAAGACAGGAGATAAGTTTTCATGCGGCCTTGTAAACGGGCCGTCTGGTACAGGATCTATAACGATAATGGATAAGGACTGGATATATTTTTCATGGGAAAAAACAACTGATTCAGTACCTTTATACCCACTCACTCTCTTGATTGGATACACAAGACCTATAAGCTCTAAAAGAATACTTAGAGAAGCCGCTAGCCTTGGAGTAGAAAAAATTATTTTTACAGGAACAGATACAGGGGAAAAATCCTATCGGGACAGTAATTTATGGAAGGGGGAGTACAGGGGGTTCTTAATGGCTGGGGCACAGCAGGCAGCTTCTACAGGGGTACCGGTCGTTGAGTTTTACAAAAACCTGCAAACGTTTATCAGGGAGAAACCCTATAAGCATGGTTCATCTGCCTTAGAGAGGATTGTCCTGGATAATGTCGAACCCAAAGTTAAACTCGCTGAATATAATCCAGGGGATAGTAATTGCCTCCTTGCCATTGGCTCCGAACGGGGATGGTCAGAGAGAGAAAGAAATATTTTCAAAATAAACAAATTTATTTTCGCAAACCTGGGAAACCGGGTACTAAGAACTGAAACTGCCAGTACAGCAGGGATTTCAATGATGTTGGCAAGAATGGGATTGATTTAGGCCAGAGAGCAAACATTATATTCAATATAAAGACTAGAAGGTTGGTATTATATACCTATTTGGTATATAATACATACTATGGAATTTGAGTTTGACGAAAGAAAGAGTATATCAAACCAGGAAAAGCATGGAATTAACTTCATACAAGCACAAGTTTTGTGGGAAGATCCTGACAGACTTGAAGTTCCTGCCAGAACCAAAGAAGAAAAGCGATTTATTTTAATCGGAAAAGTCGACCAAAAGTTTTGGACGGCTGTGTTCACACTTCGTAACGACAAAACTCGGATTATTTCTGTTCGCAGATCGCGGAAACAGGAGGTAAAAGCATATGAAAGCTGAAGAATTTGATAACAAATTTGATAACAATGAAGACATTACTGATTATCTTGATTTTTCGAAATCCCGTCGTCCCGGTAGAGAACAAAAACGTGTAAATGTGGATTTCCCTGTATGGATGATTCAATCACTGGATAGGGAAGCAGATCGCCTGGGTGTACCAAGACAGTCAGTAATTAAATTCTGGATTGCAGAACGACTGGAACATATACAGATGTAATTAATGGGTGAATGCAAATGTCTAAAAATGAGAAACTTCCACAAAACATAAATAATCTACTTATGGATATTGGCGAAAAATCGGTATTGTTGCATTGAGTCCTTGAATACGGGCATATATAGGGGTAACATCTTATGCTATTTGAAGTTAATGAGAAATCAAAAATTCTTGAACCTGTCTACGAGACATGGAAAGTAGCAGAGCTGGAGCTTGAGAAATACATTATTTCCAGCCAGGAGCTTGGTGTTCCCACATTAAATTACAGTATATTCAATGAAGAATTGTTAATAATCAATAATCAGGTACGCACTGGAACTAAAAAGAGAGCTGATATTTTGGCTCTGGATAAAATGGGGAATGCTGTGATTATTGAATTAAAACGAGATCATGGATCCCTTGGCGTAGATACACAAGCTTTACAGTATCTTGCTGATTTTTCAAGGTATAAGGGTTTAGCATTTATTGATAAATTTCTTGGAAATGAAGTTACAAAAGAAGATGTGTTTGGTTTTCTTGGTGATAAAGTTTCTCCTGAGGATATAAATAAAAACAATCGGATAATTTTAGTGGCCAAAAGCTTTGATGCAACACTTTACTCAATGGGAGAGTGGTTGTCATCTAAGGGTGTTGGTTTCCGATGTATCTCATATCTTCCCACTAAAGTTCAAAACCGAAAATTTATTAGTTTTTCACTATCTTTTGATAAATCTCCAGAATCACTTTATCCGATTGAGTTTTCTTCGAGTACCAGAATGCCTAAAATTTTTTGGCACAATATTGGTTATTCGGATAATAAGTGGTGGTCTTACATTAAAGAAAAAAAGATCTTAACAACCAGTTTTGAATGTAAGCCCGGTGATCAGGGGGAAAAAATTCTAAAATCATACATAACTGGTGATAGAATTATTGCTTATGTGAAGGGGCATGGTGCTGTAGGCTGGGGGCAAATAAGAAAAGACCCTATTTCATCATATCGTCTTTTTGAAACAGGAAGCCCTGAAGATATACGAAACGGACACAATCTTCATCGAATTGCAATCGACTGGACTTGTAAAGCTGTATCTGTGGGGGTAGCTCTAACTACAGCTTATATCAGAGATGAAATTGGAATATATCATCCTGTTAGTACCTCAACTGGTATGGATCAATCTAAGGGTGAGCTGCTTATAGAAGAATTACAAAAAAGATTCTCTAATAATGATTGACAGCTTATTATACTGTGTTGCTTTTTCACAATTTTAACAAGAATGAGGTTGATTTAGCTATTACTCCACTAAAAATCCAAAATCACGGACTTTTACCCCATATAAAAGTCCAAAAGTATGGACTTTTAGGATGTGTAACATTATTATATAGTTATGGAACGACAAATTCTAGACGATATTATATCCTGGAGCCAGTCATCCTCTAAAAAACCATTGGTTTTGAAGGGAGCCAGGCAGGTAGGTAAAACATGGGTATTGCTTGAATTTGGGAAACTCCATTACGAAAAGAAAGGATATAGATGCCATTATATTGATTTCCGAAGTTCAAAAGAACTTTTTTCCATATTTGAAGAAACAAGTAATCCTCCCGAAATAATAAAGCTCCTCCAATTTCGCTTGCAAATTAATATCGATGTACAAAACGATCTTCTGATTTTTGATGAAATACAGGAGTGTCCACATGCAATTAGTTCACTTAAATATTTTGAACAATTTATGAATGAATTGGATTTAATTGCAGCAGGTTCACATTTAGGACTTTTAAAGAACCAGGAATCATTTCCGGTAGGAAAAGTTGATTTTCTTTATATGTTTCCCTTGACCTATCAGGAATTTATTAAGGCTGTTGATCCTGATGCATATAGGATACTGAAAGAATGGGATATAAATACTGCACTTCCCAATATTGTTCATGGAAGGCTAATTGAGCTTTGGACGATGTATCTTTTTACAGGAGGGCTGCCTGAGGTTGTAAAAACCTGGATAGAGGAGTCAGAAGATATCATGTTAGCTATATCCAGAGTCAGAAAGGTTCAAAGGAATCTCATTGAAGGATATCGTTCAGATTTTTCAAAATATTCAGGAGTGGTTAATGCAAACCATATAAATTATATCTTCGATTCAATTCCTTCCCAATTATCAAAAGCACAGGAAGAAAATGTAGGTAAGTTTATTTTTAAAACAGTAATTCCAAATAGAAAAGGGTTTGATATTCTTCGCGGCCCTATTTCGTGGCTCAGGGAAGCAAGGTTAGTAATTAGAACGGGTATTGCTGTTAAAGCACATCACCCTTTAAAAAGTTATACAGATGAAAATAAGTTCAAGCTTTTCTTGTTTGATACAGGTATTTTAAATTGCATTTTGGATATCCCCGGAGAGGTGATCCTGGATAAGGAGATTGGCCCCTACAAAGGTTTTATAGTAGAAAACTATGTAGCCCAGGAATTATTTACTCACTATAATCGGGATCTTATTTCATGGCAGGAAGGCACCTCGGAACTTGAGTTTTTGATAGTAAATGGAAAAGAGATTATCCCTATTGAGGTAAAATCTTCTTCCAGGCAGCGCAAGGCAAAGAGCCTGGACTCTTTTATCAATCGCTATTCTCCGGAAAAAGCTATTAAGCTTACAGGGCAAAATTATGGACATAACCCTGATCGAAAAATTACTACTGTCCCCATATATGCATGTTCAAAACTGTTAAAGATGTTATAGATAGAAGGGAAGGATTTATTGAAAGTTTTACTGACTGGTGCATCGGGACTTGTAGGAACGGATCTGCGTCCTTTTCTATCCAATACCTATGATGAGATTTTACTGACGAGCCGGAGCCGCATTCTTGATTTACGCCCGAATGAACATTATGAACAGGGTGATATAACTGATGCTGATTTTGTGGATTCCCTTCTTAAACAGGTTGATGGTGCAATCCACCTGGCAGGAATGGTAGGGCCTGATTATTCCTTTGAAGAAGTTATGGTCCCTAACGTAACAGGTACGTACAATTTATTTCATGCTGC
>DAOVSY010000102.1 GCA_030633365.1 Spirochaetaceae bacterium
CTTTTTAAATCCCAGATCATTCCGAAAATGGCTATTATAATCATCCGGAACAGTTGGGTTTTCAAAATTTTCGCAGTTTGGTATGACTGTAGGCATTACACGTTTTATTGAACTTAGTATATGAGCAGAATATGATGAAATTACCACATGTTCGGAACCTATATCTGATGGTGGCATAATATTAGTTAACAGACTCTCTATTCTGCTCTGACTGAATCTGCTTCTTTCCCACCAAAAATCATGATGATGAAAAATAGTTGCTACCTTATATTCAGTTAATAAATTATAAACTGCTATACCACCAAGGAGAGTCATGGGCATTGCATTTGTATTCTCTGCTATAATCAGATCAATTTTATTATCCTGTATATAATGATAGATATCTTCTCCAAGATCCTCTCCCTCAACCATCATCTCTTCCAGAACTCTATCCCGGGTAGATGATGTCATGTGAGTGGGTTTTTTTGTAATATAGGGAAACATCATTTTTTCATAGTGTTTCTGAAGAGTAGAATCAAAACGCAGGGATTCAAGACGATATTGGTTTTCTGGAATTATACCCTGAACTGGATTTTCATAGTAACCGGCAATTGTAAATACTTCATGTCCTTCTTTACAAAGAACTTCAATCCATTTATCAACTTCAAGGGAAACACCATCCACATCCCCCAGTTTCCCACTAATAAAAGCTATTCTGAACTTAGTTTCCATTTCAAGACCTCACCCAAATTTATAGCTACATTACAATACTTCACGTTTCTATTATAAATTTCGGCAAAATAAAAACAACAAATAACAATTATGTGAGGGTTATTTTACAAAACTGCTGTATTCATCCAGTTTAAGTATGGGATCATCAGTATAGCCAGCTGGTTTTATTCTTAATGCTTCTATAAGTCGAGCCCAGTAATTTACTTTGGCACTAAGTGCTGCAATAACAACTATTTCTTTTTCTGAAAAATTAGCCCTTAGATTATCCAAAACTTTTTGATTAAGCATTATAGGTGTTTTTGAGAGTTCCTGTGCATAAATTAATGCAGCTTTTTCCTGTTCAGAAAAACTTGCAATAGAATCAATCTCTTTAAGTCCCTGAAGAGCTCTAATTTCTTCTTCAGTTATATCAAAATTTTCATTGTTTTGAGAATTAATATCCACAGCAAATGGACTTGGTATCATATAAGATATTCTAATTCGTAATATTTTTATTAACCTTCCATCAAGATAGTCAGCTGCATCTTCCTCTACATATAACTCAAGTAATCCTGAACTAATAGCTATTTTTGATGACCATGCCAAGACCCTTCCAGGAAGAACATCTTTTTTGGCCTTTCTATCGGCTACACGAAGTGCAGGACGGAGTAGAAAAGGAATCTTTTCGGGAGGTTCAACAAGGCTCTCCATAGTATCCTCATCATAAGAACCCCCTACAGGAATATCCTTTTTATTTGAACTTATACATCCTGAAAAAATTATGAAAAACAATAATATAATTAAGGTAAATACTTTTTTCATTATACTACTCTCCAAAAACAACTAATTTCAGACCTGGTATATCTTCAAAATCTTTCTTATTTTTTGTAAGGAAAAAGAAATTATTTTGGATAGCCTGACTTGCCAGCCATATATCCTGTATTCGAAAAGAAGAACCTCTTCCACTTTTTTTAAGAGCTGCAGCCAATCGTGCAAAAATTAACCCTGTACCATCATCGATTATTAGTAGAGGCTTTTTTCTTAATCTTTCCAGGGAGGAGGCTCTTTTTTGTCGAATCTCCTCACTAACAGCCATTTCTAAACCAAACCCAAGTTCTGCCAGAGAAACAGGTGAAATATACACAGGATTGATCCCTGTATACAAAGCAACATCTGAAGGAGAGATTATTCCTCGTTCTACATCTATCCAGATGCAACTATCTATTAGGCATCCCATGGGTTACGCATCTCACTATCTATACTGCCAGGAATGATACTGTCTTTAAGCCAATCTTTTCCTGCATTTTCCGGTAATGTTCTATATAGATCACTCATGGCTTCAAGAGCAGTCAAAGCAAAGGAACCTGGGATTATTCTTGCAATCCGTTGATTATGACGAATAAGTACTATTTCTTCATGTTTATACTCAATTCTATCAAAAATTGTACTTAAATTACGTGAAAATTCAGTAACAGTCATTTCAACCATAAAATCCTCCAATCATAATATAAAGCTTAATCATAAAATCATACACTGTCAAACAATAAGATAAATCCCCTTACATGGTTCACAATAATTTCTTTCTAATATATCATCATCACCTATGAATCTTATATCAATTGAAAATCTTTCTAAAACAGTTAATGACAATCCTCTTTTCCAAAATGTTACAATGGGAATTGATGAAGGGGAAAAAATAGGGTTCATTGGCCCTAATGGAGCTGGTAAATCAACACTCCTGCATATTATAGCCGGACTACTTGAGTCTGATACAGGAAATATTTCTAAAAATAATAATATAAGAATCAGTATGCTGGAGCAGACTCCTGTAATTCCTATGGGAATTACCGTTAGGGATTTTTTATATGAAGGAGAATCTCCAGTAATAAAATTGATTGCTGAATATCACAGATGCCTGGAGGAATATAACCATTCGGAATCTATTGTAGGGTCAGGTCGCGACCTGACCCTACAAAAATTGACCGATCAAATGGACAAAGAAAATGGATGGGAAATTGAAAATGACTATCTCTCGTTTTTAAGTGAACTTAAATTAGATAATCCGGACGGACAAATGGATAATCTTTCCGGTGGTATGAAAAAAAAGGCGGCTCTTGCCAGAGCCCTTGCATCAAAACCTAATCTTCTTATACTGGATGAGCCAACAAACCATCTGGACATTGAAATAATTGAATGGCTGGAAAAATACCTTGGATCAGCTAATATCAGTTTTATAATGGTAACTCACGACAGGTATTTTCTTGATTCTGTTTGTAAGGGAATAATGGAGCTGGATAAAGGCCGTATTTATAAATATCCTGGTAATTATTCAACATTTCTTGAACGTAGAGAAATAAGATTTTCTACAGAACAGAATGAACAGGCAAGGATAAAATCTATTCTTCGGAGAGAACTTGAATGGTTAAGCAGGGGACCAAAAGCCAGGGCAAGTAAAGATAAAAAAAGAAAGATGAGGATAGAAGACCTTATGGACAAGCAAGTTCAAAAAGGACAGGAAAGTTCTGATTTTTCATCCTCCAATAGAAGATTAGGTAAAAAAATTCTGGAATTAAAGGATATTGATAAGTCATACAATAATGAAAAAGTAATATCACCATTTACCTATAAGTTTAAAAAGGGTGAACGCATAGGAATAATTGGTCCTAATGGATCAGGAAAAACCACTTTTCTAAATATAATCTCCGGACTAATACTACCTGACAGCGGAAAAATTGAAAAAGGGCTTAATACCGAATTCGGATATTACGATCAGCTAAGTGACCACTTAAATACGGCTGCATCCAACAATCTTACAGTTTTAGAGTATATTAAAGAGACAGCAGAACAGATTACTCTAACAGAGGGGAAAACATCATCCGCAGCAAATTTTCTGGAAATGTTCAATTTCCCTTCCAGTACACACCGAACACTTCTTACAAAACTTTCAGGTGGAGAAAAGCGAAGACTTTATCTTATTAATATACTCATTACAAATCCTAATTTTTTGATACTGGATGAACCTACCAATGATCTTGATCTTGATACAATGAGACGTTTGGAAGATTATGTATTACAATTTTCCGGGACAATAATTGTAGTTTCCCATGACAGAGCTTTTTTAGATAGAACGACAGACTTTCTCTTTATATTTGATGGCAAGGGTGGAATAAAAGGATTTACAGGAAATTACAGTGAATATCATGAATATACACAGATAAACCAGGCATATACCCGTAAGGAACAGAATAATACCCGTAAAGAACAGGCATACCTGTTCCCTACGGTCAAAACAAACCAAAAATTAACATACAAAGAAAAACAGGAATTTTCCAGTTTAGAAGAAGAAATTGATCTTTTGGAAACAGAAAAAAGTAAAATTGAAGCTATATTCAGCAAGACAGGCATTAACCCGGAAGAAATGGAAAAAAATAATAGAAAGTATAAATTAATTACAGAGAAAATTGAAAAAAAAAACTAGCAGATGGGAAGAACTTGCTGAAATTTCAGATTAAAATTGTTAAATTATAGATTAAAGTTATAGACAATTTTATAAATGTAAGAATAATATTAGATTAATTATGTTATATATGATAATAATTATCATATAAAAAAATATGAGGTTTATATGCAAAGTTTAGGGATAAATATAGGGTCTTCCAGTTTAAAAATTGTTCTTTTAGAGGACAAAAAGGTTAAATGGAGTGAAGTTGTTCTTCATGAAGGTAATTTCTATGCTGCGACAGAGGAAATTCTAAATTCTCATAAACTTCCAGCAGATTTAAAATCTCTTGTAACAGGAACAGAAGGTAGATTTCTTTTTAATATAAGTAATGTTATTGAACCCCTCTGCATAGAATCTGCACTTAATCAGTTAAATAAAAATGTTGATGCAGTTGTTACTATGGGTGGAGAAGATCTAATTGTATACACTGTTGACAGCGAAAATAAAATTATTAACAACTTTTCCGGTAGTAAATGTGCTTCTGGAACTGGTGAATTCTTTAAACAGCAACTTGGTAGAATGGACATGACCCTGGAAGATGTAGAGTTTGTTCCTGACTCCAGTACTGTTCACCCACTTTCTGCCAGATGCTCTGTTTTTATGAAGAGTGACTGTACACACAAGTTAAATAAAAATGAAGCATCTAAAGAGGACATTGTAGTATCTTTAAGTGATGTAATGGCAACAAAGGTAATAGACTTTCTTAACAGAGCAAAAATTAATAAGGGAAAAGTTCTTCTAACAGGTGGAACCACTAAAAACAGACATATTGTTAGATTTATAAAAGAAAAAGCCCCTGATATCGAATTTATAATTCCTAAAGAAGCTCCTTATTTTGAAGCCTTTGGAGCAGCATTCCTTGCTGCAGATTCCGGCAGTATACTGCCGCCTGTAAGTGACCTTATGAAAGCAAACAAGATACGTTTTGAAAGTTATGACGACCTTAAAAAAGTAACCGACATGGTAACATACTTTGAAGCATCACTGGGTAAGGTAGTTGAAGGTCATGAATATATACTGGGTATTGATGGAGGTTCAACAACTACAAAAGTCTGCCTTATAGATATGGAAACTGATGAAGTTGTGGCAAGTCACTACGGAAGAACCCATGGAGATCCTATTTTATCCCTAAAAAACTGTCTTGTTGAAGTTAAAAAGAAGATTAAAGAAGATATTGGTGAAGGTGAAATAAATATTTCTCTTGCTTCAACAACAGGGTCTTCCAGAGAAATCCTTGGAGTATTTATTGAAAGCCCTGGTGTTTATAATGAAATAATTGCTCATGCAGTTGGGACAACTTTCTTTGATCCCGAAGTTGATACAATTTTTGAAATTGGCGGCCAGGATGCAAAATATGTTCTGTTAAAAAATAAAGTTCCTATAGATTATGCAATGAATGAAGCCTGTTCAGCTGGGACAGGTTCATTTCTTGAGGAATCAGCTCATGGAGATTTAAATATACAGCATGCATTTGAAATAGCAGATATTGCTCTTTCTACAGAAACTGCATTAAAATTTGGAGAACACTGCTCAGCATTTATTAATTCTGATATACGTAAAGCTATCCAGCAGGGAGCAAGCAGAGAAAGTATTACAGGCGGTATTGTAACATCAATTGTTTCCAACTATCTAAACAGAGTAGTAGGAAACAGAACCCTGGGTAAAAAAATATTTCTTCAGGGAGGAGTGGCAAAAAACAAAGCTGTACCTCTTGCATTTGCACTTTTACTTGATAAAGAGATTCTTGTTCCACCGTCTCCGGAATTAATGGGAGCATTTGGTGTTGGATTATTGGCTAAAGAAAAACTAAATGATGGTTTACTGGATAAATCCAGTTTTAATCTTGATGCTCTTATTGAACAGGAAATAGTATATGAAAAAGTTTTTACATGTAAATCCTGTGAAAACTTTTGTCCTATCCAAATTTTAAATGTAAATAAAAATAAATATATGTTTGGGGGAAGGTGTAGTAAATATACCAATACAAAGAGTAAACCTGACCCTTCTGTTGAAGTTTTTGACTATGTTCAGAAAAGATCAGATTTATTATTTATTGAATGTGCACCAAAAGAAGAAGAGCTTACTTTAAAATACGATTATACTGTTGGTATACCCAGAGCATTTTCCGTTCATACCATGTACCCGCTATATACCTGGTTTTTTCATAGTTTAGGGATTAAGACAGTGCTCTCAGATAAAATTGCACACGAAGGTGTTGCAAGAGTTGAAAGCTCTTACTGCTTTCCTGCAGAAATTGCACATGGTGCTGTGCAGGATATTTGGGACAAAGGATGTGACTATATTTTTGTACCTCATTTCAGGGATATGGAAAGTTATGAAAATGATGTGCATGCCAACTTTTGTCCTATAACCCAGGGCCTTCCCTATTACATAAAAAAGGCTTTTCCGGATATACCTGAAGACAGATTTTTGGCACTCATAGTTTCCTTTAAATTTGGTAAAGCCAAGGCCATGGAGTTTTTTGTAACTATGGGTGAACAGATGGGTATTCCAGCAGCAGAAGTTGAATACGCCTTTAATATAGCTTTTGACAAACAAAATGAATATTTCCGGAAAGCAGCTGAAATGGGCAAAAAGGCCCTGGCAGATGCAAAAAAAGCCGAAAGACCAGTAATTGCACTGTTAGGAAGACCATATAATGCATTTACAAAAGAAGCAAATATGGGAATTCCCAGAAAATTTACCAGCAGGGGTTATTCTGTAATTCCTTACGATATTCTCCCTTTTGAGGGAAATGAAATATTCGAAAATATGTACTGGTACTACGGCCAGCAGGATATGAAGGCAGCTACCCTTCTCAAGGATGAACCTAATATTTATGTAACATGGATTACTAACTTCTCCTGTGCACCGGACTCCTTTATGCTTCATTATGTTAAATGGATTATGGGATTAAAACCTTTCTTAATTTTAGAATTTGACAGTCATTCTGCAGATGCCGGAATTGATACAAGAGTAGAAGCATTCCTGGATATTATCGAAGGTTACAAATCTAAAAAAGATGAACTTGAAGAAAAAAGATATGACAATGGTCTGAAATTTATTAATAATGGTGATGATGAAATTCATATCTATGATTCTGTAAATGATAAAAAAATTAAAGTAAGAAATAATCCAAGAATAAAATTGCTTCTGTCCAATATGGGAGATCTATCGGCCCAGATGATGGCATCTTCAATTCAAGCTATAGGCTATAAAGCAGAAGCTCTGCCTATGGCAGACAGGGAAACTCTACATATTGCCCGTAGTCATGCTTCCGGAAAAGAATGTGTTCCATCTCACCTGGTACTTGGTAGTGCCCTTAAATATTTTTCATCAGAAAAATACAGAAAAGATGAGATTTACCTGCTTTTTGTTCCTATAACAACCGGCCCATGCAGAACAGGACAATACTTTGTATTTTATGAAAATCTTTTTAGGGATCTTGGACTTGAGAATGTTGTAGTTTTTACTCTTAGTGCAGATAACTCCTATACAGAACTTGGGCCAGGGTTTTCAAAAACTCTATGGCGAAGTGCAGTTATTGCAGATTATATGAAAGATATTCAAAATTCCTTACGAGCTTGCGCTATTGATCCTGATGCAGCATTAAAAGAATATAAAGTCTTATGGCAGGAGCTTCTGGGAGAAGCTGAAACAGGTTTTAAAAATGCAGGACCAGTATTAAAAAGAATTGCAAAAGGGATTAGCAAAATTCCATTAAAACAAAAAATGACAGACTCTCCTAAAATTCTCATTGTCGGTGAAATTTATGTAAGAAGAGATGACTTTGCAGTTGATGATCTAGTAGACCTGTTTAGTAAAAAAGGGATAATTGCAAAGGTTTCCGGAATTGGTGAATGGATCCATTACCTTGATTTTGTCAGAAAATATGATCTTACTAAACGTCTAAAACTATTACCCTGGTGGAAGCGTCTGTTCTCCAAAGAAAGAAGACAGCTGATTATTCTTAAAATTGAAAAAGCCTGG
The DNA here is from genome assembly GCA_030633365.1 of Spirochaetaceae bacterium. Next base: position 8,183 of record DAOVSY010000102.1, read on the forward strand.
AAACATAATGTAGAAAAAATGGTAAAGGATTCTTTAAAAGAGGCAAATCTTATTCCAGAAACACCACATAATATGGATATTATTATGAACAACACTTCTAAACACTTTGTTAATCATGAACTTAACTCAGAGATTGCAGTATCCACTGGAGTTGCAGCAACAGCAATGGAACATGGGTATTCCGGTATAGTCAATATAGCACCTTTTGCCTGTCTTATAGGTCGTGTTATCGAAGGTCTATATACACCATGGGCAAGAGATAGAAACTATCCGATTATTTCTGTTGAAATTGACGGGAATCAGTTACCTCCAAACCTAATAAGTAAACTGAATATTTTTATGGTTAATGTATTAAGGTTTAGGGATAATCCAAATATTACAGATTTAATTGAAGATCTGGATTCAGAACCTTTAACTAAACAGAATAAGGTAAAAGAGGAAGTTTCACAGAGATAAGCCCTTCGACAGGTGGTACAGTGAGCTTGTCGAACTGCTCAGGGACCACCCTTCGGCGTGCTTTAGGTTCGAGGTTCGAAGAGGTTTAAACATTAAGGGGGAATACTATAAAAACGTAGATCTGTGTTTCCTGCGTTATTCTTAAATAATATATGGGATTTTGAGATTAACACTTTTGTAAACTACAAAAGTTTCAAAATCTTTTATTCGGGAAACCTGGGAAATTTCATCATTCAGAAACTCGGACAAACCAAACCCCTGTTCTTCACTTAAAAGTACATGTAAAAAACAATCATATCTTCCATTGGTGATACTTGTGGATACAACTCCTTTTA
>DAOVSY010000447.1 GCA_030633365.1 Spirochaetaceae bacterium
ATTTCATAGTAGGCATCATTATCTTTTGTTCTTTTAGTTATTTCTCTTATCATATTGTAAATCGAGTTTATCCTCAGGAACAAAAAATCACAAGACTAAAAAAGAAAAGCTTTTGAATCTTCCCCTTCTCCTCATTAACAGATATGATCTTCCTATGCCTATAAATATAGTTTTAGTCGAACCGGAAATACCTCAAAATACAGGTAATATTGCACGAACATGTGCCGCCATTGGAGCTCATCTCCATCTTGTAAGACCTTTGGGTTTTTCTGTAGATGATAAATATCTCAAAAGAGCTGGCCTTGATTATTGGAATTTGCTTACTGTTAATTATTATGACTCTTTAGAAGAGTTCCTGGGAACAGTTAAAAATTTTCAGGTAGTTTATGTTACTACTAAAGCTGATATCGTTTATTCAGACTTTAAATATAAAGAAGGGTGTTATCTTGTGTTTGGAAAAGAGACAAAAGGCCTGCCCGAAGAATTATTGGCAAAAAATCATAATTCCAGTGTAAGAATTCCTATGGTAAATGATGCACGGTCTCTTAATTTATCAAATTCAGCAGCAATTGTTGCATATGAGGTTCATAGGCAAATGGGATTTCAAGGTTTGCAGAAAGAGGGGCATTTGCATAGAATGGATTGGGATACGTAGAGATTCGTAGAGACGCCCAAATTGGGCGTCTGTACGCAGGATACGTGTTGTTTTAATTTTATATATTATCAAGGAGATATTTTAAATGAAAATTGGTATAATTGGCGTGGGTAATATGGGTGCAGCCATTGCAGAAGGAATGAAGAAAAGTTTTCCTGAAATAGTTATTGGTATTATGGATACAGACAGTAAAAAAGCAGAAGAGCTTGGTAATACTGTAAAAGGAAAGATATTTCAGTCAGATAATTATAAAGATTTTTGTTTATATTCAGATATTATTATTCTTGCAGTAAAACCCCAATACCTTGATGGACTTTTTGTAAAGCTTTCAGGTTATACCCAAAATAAAAAAATAATATCTATAGCTGCAGGAAAAACAATTTCATATTTTGTAGAAAAAACAGGAAGTAATAATATAATCAGGTTTATGCCAAATATTGCAGCCACAGTAAGTGAGTCAATAACTGCTGTTTCCCCCGGACAAAATGCATCTGAGGAATTTGTTAAAGAAGCAGTAAATATTGCAGATTCTTTTGGTAAGGCTATTGTTCTGTCTGAATCACAAATGTCTGCTTTTACCGGACTCTCAGGTAGCGGTATTGCATATGTATTATTGTTCATTCATGGCCTTGCTCTTGGGGGTACAGAACAGGGTATTCCGTATGATCAGTCTTTAAGAATTGCAATACAGACAGTAAACGGAGCAACTGCAATACTAAGTAAAGATAGTAATAAAGGGGAACCGGAAGAAAATCCTGTTAGTCTTCTTACAAAAGTAACTTCTGCCGGAGGAACTACAATAGCTGGGGTAAGAGCATTAGAAGAAGGGAAATTAACAGCTACAGTTATGGAAGCTGTAAAAAAAGCCAGTAACCGGGCAACTGAGCTGGAAGGATAGATATGAAGCTTGAGCACACGGCGATAAATGTATCAGATCCTGTTTCAATGGCAGGGTGGTATAAAGACAATCTGGGGATGGAAATTGTAAAAGCCATGACCGATGGCACTTTAACCCACTTTTTAAGAGATAGTGGTGGTATGATGATGTTGGAAATATATAGAAATCCACCGGATAAAATACCTGATTATAAAGAGATGGATCCTCTTATTCTTCATTTTGCTTTTGTATCAGAAAATCCTGAATTAGATAGTTTAAGACTTTGTGCTGCAGGGGCCTCTGTTGAAGAGGATCTCCTTCTTGAAGATGGATCCCAGTTAATTATGATGAAAGATCCATGGGGAATTAATATACAACTGTGTAAACGTACTAATCCTCTACTTTCAGGTAGATAAGGCCTCTCTGGAAAGAGCTAGACTATTGGTAAAACAATCCAGATTGATAGTTTGGTCATGAGTAACAAAAAGAATGGTATTATCTGAAGATGCACCTATTTTGTCACACAAATCCAGTACCTTTTCTTTGTTATAATTGTCCAGACCCTGACATGGTTCATCGAGTATTAAAAGATCAGGATTTTTTATCATAGCTCTTGCTAAAAGAACCATCCTCATTTCACCATATGATAAATCTCTAAACATAGATTTTTGTTTATTAGTAAGCCCGATTAGTTTAAGCCATTTATTAGCTTTCTCTTTATCCAGGTTTGTTATTTCTGTATATAGGCCGATGGAATCGTATATACCAGATAAAATTACTTCAAATACTGTAGTTCTTACTCTATAATTAAGCTGAAAATCACCCGAAACAAATCCGATTCTTTTTTTTATATCCCAGACACTTTCACCACTGCCTCTTATGCGGCCAAATAGAGAAATATTATTAGAATAGGCCTGTTGATTTTCTCCATTTATCAGGCTTAAAAGGGTTGATTTTCCGGAACCGTTGGGGCCGGTAATTTTCCATTTGTCACCTCTTTTTACTTTCCAGAACAGATTGTTAAGAACCTTAAGTTCTCCATAATTAACAGATACATCACTCATCTCAATTATTGTATCATTGTTCTTTTCTATTTTTGTTCCGGCTTTATCCTTATAGAGAGGGAAATTAAAACCTGGATCCAGTTCTTTTTCATGTAAGTATTCAGATCTGAACAGAGCTTTTCCCTCCTCAATAAGTCCGGAAAATTTTATATTCCCTTTAGAAAGCAGAAGCATATGAGTACATTCAGAAATAATATCTTCAACTTTACTGGTAATTATAATAATTTTTTGATCACTTTTAGCTAATCTATCTATTATTTTTTTAAGATTTTCTCTTGAATCAATATCCAGACCG
>DAOVSY010000503.1 GCA_030633365.1 Spirochaetaceae bacterium
CAGAAAAAGTATTATGGGAACAATTAAGAAATAAAAATCTTGGAATTAAATTCAGGCAACAGCATATAATAAATAGATTTATTGTGGATTTTTGTTCAATAAAATCTGCTTTGATAATTGAAGTGGATGGAGTTATACATAGAAGCCAAAAAGAAGCAGATGCAGAACGAACAAGAATACTAGAAAAAGAGGGATATAGAGTTATTAGATTTACTAATAAAGAAATTATCTATGATATTAATACAGTTCTTAACAAAATTAAAGAAGCCACCCAGCCTCCTGAAGGAGAGGAAAACTTTCAGCAATAAAAGGCGATACAGGTCCCCTTTAGGGGATTTAGGGGCTAAACTCCAGAAGAATAATCCCTCTGAAGATCAGGTACAGTGCATAACCAATCAAAAATAACGCACATACAGCAATAATACCCTTGTAAACCCTATCCTGTAGTATCGTTCTCCCTTTATAGATAGCAACAGAGACAAAGGTGTACCAAAGAAGATCTGCGAATATATGACCCAGGAAAAATACTAATACCCCGGTAAATCCAAGCTTCCGGGAACTTAGAATATACCCCAGTCCTATTGTAGCCCACCAGATAATCCAATAAGGGTTTGCCATACTCATAAGAATTCCTGTAAGGATAAGGTTATTTCCCGATTTCTCTGTACTGTTATTCAGTGTAATATGAGGCAGAGACCGGAACATGCCAAAAGCCATCCAAATCATAAAGCTTCCTCCACCGAAAGCAATGACAATGAATGCAGCATTACTAGTCAATAATGGGGCAAGCCCAAGGAACAGACCTATAATGAGTATTCCTTCTAGGATTCCATGACCCAGGATAAACAAAGGTCCTACTTTCCATCCTCTGCGACCGCTTTCATTGATGGTTGCGCTAAGGAGTGGGCCGGGCATCAGGGCTCCGGAAAACGCCATGATGAATGATATAATAAATATTCCAATAAGTTTATCCATGAATAGACAGAATAAGGGTCTTGCTGTTCCTGGTCAATTGGTAAAATCTGCTTTTCCTCTGTCCTGAGATATAGTTGAAATTGGAAAAAGTTTCCTTCAGGGGATATATGGGCTATAGTTCCCTACATGATCCTCTTCTAACCAGCTGCTGTTTCACCTTTAAACCATGAACTTCGTCAGGATTATGGGTTAAGCGATTGACCATCATCTGTGCAGTTATACGTCCCAGGTATGTGGTATCTATTCTCATGGTTGTTATCCTTGGAATGTAGGGCATAGAGTAATCAAGAACATCCCCGGGGGCTATTATGGAAATATCCCGAGGGATATTGAAACCCATTTCAGTCAGCACACTTATTGCCCTGCCGGCAACATCATCATCAAGGCAGAATATTGCTGTTGGAGGATTACTGCTTTTGAATAGTTTCCCCAGATCATTCCTGCACTGATCATGATTTTTGGGATCGTAAAAAACCTTATTTTTATCAGGGAAATCGATTCCCTTCTCATTCAGCGCTTTTTTAAATCCTGTAAAGCGGTCACTTGAGAGAAGGGGAAGATCCTCCCTTAAAAAGTCCATATAAAGAATATTTCTGTGCCCAAGATCCAGAAGGAAGATTGACCCTTCATAAGCTCCCTGAAAGTTATCCACACAGACAGAATAAAATTTATTCTTAAAATTTTTATTCATTACAACAATAGAGGGAATATTGTTATTTTCCAGATAGGTTAGAAGTTTTTCGTTACCATAGTGCAATGTAATTACAGCCCGGCAGTTGATGTTATTAAGTTTATCTATTATCACCTCATTGGGAGAATCATGATTTATTGGAACAAGAATAGTATTGAGATTATTACGTTTTAATTCCCTCTCAATTTCAGCTATTACTGGTTGAAGAAAAAAAAGAATAAATGCCCATTCCGGATCAATACTGTACAAAATTCCAATATTAACTGCCTTGTCGTTATCATTTTTTTTCCTCTTTTTACTGTAACCAAGGAATTCGGCAGCATTAAGTACTTTATTTCTGGTCTCGTCTGAAATACGCCCTGATTCGGAGAAAACCATAGAAGCGGTTGTCATGGATACACCAGCCATTATTGCTACATCTTTCAGTTTTGCTTTCATTGTACTCCTCTGATAAACTTTATCAATAGTTTATCAGAAATATTAGTATTGTCAACATTTATCACAAATATAATTGGTTTATTTGGGTATAAGCTATGTTATCTATACGTATGGGATTAAAATTTGATAAAAATTTAGTAAATAAATCTTGACATTTGGTAAAACTGTGGTAAACTTTTATAAAAGGTGAGTAATATGAAACGTTTTGGACAACTTATTGGTTTAAAAGAAGAAAATTTAGACATTTATAAAAAGTACCATGCTGATATCTGGCCCGAAATCGCCAGTATGATTACCAAGTGTAATATTCGCAACTATTCTATTTATCATTTCAAAGGCTTGCTGTTTGCATACATGGAATATGTGGGA
>DAOVSY010000217.1 GCA_030633365.1 Spirochaetaceae bacterium
ACTCCCCTTACACCCCTTTACATACTTGGCAATTTTTGCTATGTTCTTGCTCAAACTGTTGGTAGAGAACTCCTCAAGTGAGGATTAAAATATGGCTCGAAGATGTGATATTTGTGGAAAAGGTACTGTAGCTGGTCATAATGTACCAAGAAAAGGACTCCCTAAGAAAAAGGGCGGTGCTGGACAGCATATTGGTGTTAAGTCAAAAAGAGTTTTTAAACCCAATATCGTAAAGGTAAAGACAATGATTAAAGGAACTACAAAGACAGTTAAGGTATGTACCAGGTGCCTGAGGAGTGGTAAGGTTGTTAAAGTATAGCATTTAACAAACCGGATTTAACCATTCAGACCTGAAGTATGCAAGAGCGTATTTCAGGTTTTTTTTATTTAAGTTAGAAATTAGAAGGAATAGATATGGGAAAAGCATTTTCAGTTTTTAAGTTTGATAGAGAATTGTATTCCAGTAAAGAGGGTCTTGATAAAATAATCAGTGTTATTAAAGAATTTAAAAACTATAAACTTGTTATTATTGCCTCACAAAACTATGATTTAGAGAAAAGCCTTGAGGAACTAATTAAACTGGCTGTATTACGGGAAGAACTTTTATGGTCCAGGGTGGAGAAACTGAAGAGTGAGCAGCTTTCACTTATTGCTGAACTTATTCCTTCCGAAAGAAGACATTCAATTGAAACAGATATCCGCCATAGTTTTCAGAATATTGAAGAGGTTCTAAAGTCTGTCTGGCTTGTGGGTGAGTGTTCAGATCTTACTAAAGATTATGTAAGTGGTCTGGGAAATATATGGATAACTCAAATGTTGAGTGAACGATTAAAATCTGATGGTTTATCGACTGGAAGTATCAACTCCAAAGAAATAATTGATGTTGAATATGAAGACAGTGGTGTCGCTGTAATTCTGGATTCTTCCAAGAAAAAACTTCAAACGATTTTAGAAAATGAGAGTGGGGTGGATGTTTTTGTTGCTACTGGTGGAATGGGTAAGAGTTCCAAAGGTAGATCTGTTTCTCTCGGTCGTCATGGAATGGAGGTTACTGCTTCTGTTTATGCAAACCTCCTTTTTGCAGCTGAGTTGGTTTTTTGGTCTGATTCTGATGGTGTAAAAAGTGCGGATCCGGATAAAGTTCCGGCAGCAGTTACTATTCCCCGCTTAAGTTATGCCGAGGCGACTGAGCTGGCTTATTTTGGAGCAAAAATATTGCATCCTGCAGCATTTACTTATGCTATACATAAAAAAATCCCTATCCGTATTCGAAATATTGAGAATCCGGAATTCGATGGTACTATTATTTCTGATTCAAATGGAGAAGATGATGGAAATATTATTAAGGGTTTCTCTATTGTTGATAATATATCCTTATTAAATATTGAAGGTTCCGGCATGGTGGGTGTTCCCGGAATTTCTTCCAGACTTTTTTCTGCCCTCCATAAAAAAGGGATATCAGTAATTACCATAAGTCAGGCTTCCAGTGAACATTCTATTTGCTGCGGGGTATCATCAGATAAAGCTGATGAGGCACAAAGTATTGCAAGAGAAATTTTTAAACCCGAATTCAGGAATTTAAAAATAAATTTTATTGCGATAGAAAATGGATGTGCAATACTGGGTGCAGTTGGAGACCTAATGTCAGGCACTCCTGGTATATCTGCAAAATTTTTTGGAGCTCTGGGTAATGCCGGTATAAATGTTCGGGCAATTGCTCAAGGGTCATCAGAAAGAAATATAAGTGCAGTTATTAAATCTGAAGAAGCTACCAAGGCTCTTAGGGCAGTTCATTCCGGATTTTACCTTTCCAATCAAACTTTAAGTATTGGTGTAATTGGGCCTGGATTGATAGGAAGTACTTTTCTTGATCAGCTGGCTGGTGAGGCAGAAAGATTAAAAGAAAACTTTGGTGTGGACCTTCGTTTGAGAGGTATATCCCGTTCATCAAAAATGGTTCTTGATGAAAATAATATAGATATGTCAAATTGGAGAGATCTTCTGGATAATTCATCGGAAGGTGCTGATATAGATAAATTTACAGAACATATAAACTCTGAATATATTCCCCACAGTGTTATAGTTGATTGTACCAGCTCGGAAGGGATTCCTGATAATTATATTAACTGGATAAAAAAGGGTATTCATATAATAACTCCAAATAAGAAAGCTGGAACACTTCCTATGCCTCAATACCGGGAATTGATGAATGAGGCAAGGAAGAGGGGGGTCCATTTTTTATATGAAACAACTGTTGGTGCAGGTCTTCCTATAATTGGTACTCTTCGTGATCTTATACTTACCGGGGATAAGATAAAGAGAATTGAAGGTGTTTTCTCCGGTACTCTTGCTTATCTATTCTGGCGTTTTGATGGAACAAAACCATTTAGTACTCTTGTAAGAGAAGCCCGAGAACTTGGGTTTACAGAACCTGATCCCAGAGATGATCTTTCAGGTATGGATATAGTTAGAAAGACTGTTATTCTTGCCAGAGAAGTAGGGCATAGTATTGAAATAGAAGATATTCCTGTTAAAAGCCTTGTTCCGGATGCTCTGGTAGATGTCAGTTTAGATGATTTTATGAGCCGCCTTGAGATGATGGATGATGAGCTTGATCAATTATATAAGGAAGCTTCAGCAAGAAATGAAGTTATAAAATATACTGGCATAATTAACGAAGATGGTAAATGTGATGTATTATTGAAAAGTTATCCTAAAGATCATCCCTTTGCCGGAATATCCGGTACAGATAATATTGTTGCATTTACTACAGAAAGATATAATGAACAACCCCTGGTTGTCAGAGGTCCGGGAGCTGGCCCCCATGTAACAGCTGGTGGTGTTTTTGCAGATTTATTAAGACTTACGTCATTTTTGGGAGCGAAACTTTAGGGGAAGGAGTTATCTATGGAGTTTATTAGTACAAGAGGGAAAAGTCCTGCAGTAAGTGCATCAATTGCAATTAGAACTGGATTAGCACCTGATGGTGGTCTCTATGTTCCAAAAACTTTTCCAGAAGTGGAAATTCCTGAATCTATTACCCCTTATGCTGATTTTGCCTCAGCAGTAATTCAGCCCTTTTTTGAAGGAGATCCCCTTTATAATGATATTCCTGAAATATGTCGTAAAGCATTTTCTTTTGATGTTCCACTGCATTGGTTAAATGATAATCAGGCAGTTCTTGAACTTTTTCATGGTCCTACTGCTGCATTTAAAGATTTTGGAGCTAGATTTCTTGCAGCTGTTATGGAGAAGCTCCAGGTAGGCAAAGAGAGAGAGCTTACAATATTAGTTGCAACCTCCGGGGATACTGGAAGTGCTGTTGCATCTGCTTTTTACCAGAAAGAGGGTATTAATGTCAAAGTTTTGTATCCTGAAGGCCGTGTTTCAGGGCGCCAGGAGAAGCAGTTAACCTGCTGGGATGGCAATATATCATCATATTGTGTTACTGGAAATTTCGATGATTGCCAAAAGATGGTTAAAACTGCATTTACAGATAAAAGTCTGGCAGTTGACTGGGATCTATCTTCTGCAAATAGTATAAATCTGGGCAGATTGTTACCTCAGATTGTATATTTTTACTATTCAAGTCTTCTGTTTTTAAAGAAAACAGGTAAAAAGCCAGTAGTTATTGTTCCCAGTGGTAATGTTGGTAATTCTGCAGGGGCCTATTGGGCTGTAGAGATTGGTGCTCCTATTGAAAAAATTGTTTTAGCTGTTAATGCAAATACAACTATTCCTGAATTTATTGCATCCGGTGAATATTCCCCCAGGCCAAGTGTTGCAACCATTGCCAATGCTATGGATGTTGGTGATCCCAGTAATATGGAGAGGCTTCGACATCTTTTTTCTGATCACGATCAAATCCTAAAAAATATGGAAGCTGTAAGTGTTTCAGATGATCTTATTAAAGAAACTATAAAAAATACCTATGAAAAATATAGTTATGTAATGTGTCCCCACACTGCTGCAGGGGAATGGGTTCGTCAGAATAATTATTCAGGAGATTCTTCTATAGTTATTTCTACTGCTCATCCTGCTAAATTTGAAACTGTAGTTGAGCCTGAAATAGAAAGAGTAGTTGAGATTCCGGAATCCCTTAAGGGTATGTTGGCAACTAAAGCAAAATTTATCAGAATAGAGCCGGATTTGAATAAGCTTTTTAAGGATATTTGATCTATTTAAATCAAACCTTGTATAATTTTAATATATAATTTAGTTTTTAGTAATTCCTCATTAAAATAGTAATAAATTGTGATAAATCCAATTTTGATAACATGAAATTTATGTAAATTACTGATAAATCATTTGACAGATGGAAAATTTGATGTACAATAGTCTCGCATAAAAATAACAAGGAGAAAACTATGAAAAAAGGATTACTGGTATTAATTGCATTACTGGTTCTTATCCCTGCAATGATGTTTGCAGGTGGAGATAAAGAAGCAGAAGCAACAGGAGATGATGAATTTAAGGTTGCATTTGTTTATTTAAGTCTACCTGGAGATCTTGGCTGGACATATGAACATGAAGCTGGTCGTCAGATGATTGAAGCTGAATTAGGTGACAAAGTATCTACAACTTATATTGAAAATGTTCCTGAGGGACCGGACGCTGCAAGAATTATCAGACAGTATGCCCAGCAGGGTTACGATATGATTTTTGCAACATCTTTTGGTTATATGGATCCTATGGTAGAGATTGCTGCAGAATTTCCTGATGTTTATTTTGAACATTGTTCAGGTTATAAAATGTCAGATAACATGTCTACATACTTTGGTAGAATGTATCAGGCAAGATATCTTTCCGGCCTTGTAGCTGGAAATGCAACTAAAACAAATACCATTGGTTATGTTGCAGCATTCCCAATTCCTGAAGTAATTCGTGGAATTAATGCTTTTACTATTGGTGTAAAGAAAGTTAACCCTGAAGCAACTGTAAAAGTTGTATGGACTAATACATGGTATGATCCTGTAAAAGAAAGAGAAGCTGCAGTAGCACTTCTTGACTCTGGTGTAGATATTATTGCTCAGCATCAGGATACAACAGAACCACAGAAAGCTGCACAGGAAAGAGGCTTGTTAAGTATTGGTTACGACTCTGATATGGGTTCATTTGTTGGAGAATCTATTCTTGTAAGTCCTGTATGGCAGTGGGGTAATTACTATACTGAAACAGTTAAGTCTGCAATGGATGGTACCTGGAAATCCGGTTCATACTGGGGTGGTTTAAAAGATGGCGTTGTAAAACTGTCTGATTTTAGTCCTTTAGTACCACAGGATGTTAGAGATCTTGTAGCTGCAGAAGAGAAAAAGATTGTTGACGGAACCTGGGATGTATTCTGGGGCGAAGTTGTAGATCAGGATGGAAATGTTGTAGTTGCAGCCGGTGATAAAATGGATGATGGTGCAATGCT
>DAOVSY010000466.1 GCA_030633365.1 Spirochaetaceae bacterium
CCTCCAGATAAAATCACCAGAAATCCAAGAGTCCCCATAAGTGAAATTGATCTGACAATTAATACGGCCCCAACCCACCCCATGGATATGTACAGAGTATGGGACACCCATCCGGGAATGTTTGGAAAAACTGCTTTAATAGTAATTCCGATAGCTGCCAGCATCCATACAACCCCAAAGATACTCCACCCCCATGGGCTTCTATTCATTATCAGGCATAAAGGAGTATATGTTCCTGCAATAAGAATATATATTGCAAAATAATCAAACTGACGGAATAGTTCATTTACCTTTTTGGATAATTCAAGACCATGATGAAAGCTGCTTGCCAGAAAAAGAAATATCAGGCTGAATCCATATATTGAAAAAGAAACTATATGCCAGACTTTCCCCTGTTCTGCAGAAAGAACAATTAATAAAACTGTTCCTAAAAGGGAAAAAATGGCTCCTGCCATATGGGTAACTGTATTTATAACCTCATCTGTTACATGAATACTTCCATCCTTACTGAACTGTGGAAGTTTCTTTTCTTTATTTTCATCTCTCATATTTGTAAAATACAAAAAATAGTTAAGTTCATCAAGATCAGGATCTGATTAACTTAACAAGTACAGGATATAAAATTGAAACAGAACTAAAAGCCATTAGTCCAGCTGTTACAATACTAAAAACTCTGGGATAGCGATTAATTATACTCGAGAACCTGCTCCCGGAAAGAGACCATAAAGAGATAGATGTAAATGATGTTGCTGCCAGTAAAAATGCAGATATAATAACAACTAAAATACCATTAAAATATGGAGAAATGAATGTTCCATACAAGGCAAGTCCATACATTATAACCTTCACATTCATAAATTGAAGAAAAAGTCCTTTTTTATAGGAAAAGTTTATTGAATAGCTATGAGATCCCAAATCTGACTTTAATATAATTACAGCCAGATAAAGCATATACAAAGATCCTCCAATTGATATGTAAGGCTTTATTGAAGGAAAAACACTAAACAGAATTCTGTTAAACATACCACAGAGCATCATTAATATAAAAAATCCAGTAAATATCCCCAGTAAAAATTTTAAAGATTTTTTATATCCATTATTTTTACCAGAGACTAGAGACATAGTATTATTTGGACCAGGTGTAAATGTTGTTACAAGCACAAATGTAAGTGTTGGAATAAGATTAAACAATACTAACTCCATCTCCAATATTTACTTTTCCGGATTTTAATACTATGCAAAAAACTCCTTCCTTATGCATTATTACTTCTCTGGGAGTATGAAGAGAGGGATCTTTTACAAAATCTTTCCCTATCTGGGTAATTTCCAGCATTGTATCTCCAATCTCCAGTCTGGTACCAACAGGAATAGTATGCAGCTCTATACCTTCAGTTGTTATATTTTCAGAATATGTTTCTTCACAGGCAGCTCTTTCCTCAGCTGACATAGAATCCATACTTGAAACATCAAAAATACAGACCTGCCTGTGCCAGTTTCCCGCATGTCCGTCTCCTTCCATCCCAAAATCTTTAATAAAATTTCCTTCGGCCACCGAATACTTTGGAGTACCCCTACCAGGACTTGAACTTATAGATATGACCTTTGCCAATGTATTGCCTCATAATTGAATGTAGATATAATTTATACAAAAATCAAAAAAAATCAAGGTATACAAAAAAACCGGTCGTAGTAACGACCGGCCAGCTATTTAATTTCTATATAACTAATTTACTTTTCCAAAATCAAGCTCATCTGCTTCATAATACTGCTGAGCATTTTCTTTTGTTATCAACTCTGCAGATAGAATAATTCTAACTGGTAGTTTTTTCTGATAAAAACCTTCAAAAGACTGTTTGTTGTAGCCTAATACAGCCAAACTAACAGCAGTTGCAATACAGTCTGGAGGATAGGTTACATTAGCCTTAACTAAAGGATTACTATCATCAATAATCATTTTAAGGATATCTTTATCTGCACCACCGCCTAAGAATATTTTAATATCATCTCTGCCTGATTCTTTATAAGCTTGTAATGCTCCCTTCATCATATCATCATCAGCTGTATACACAGCATCAATTTCAGGATATTTTTGAAGATAATTTTCCATTACAGCCAGGGCTTTTTCAGGATTCCACATACCTGGTTGTGAATCGAGAACTTCAAGTCCATATTGTGCTGCAGTAGCTTTAATTGTATCAACACGGATAGTATTTATTTCACAAGGTATACCTTCAATAATTACCAGTTTACCCTTTCCACCAAGTTGTTCTGCTATCCACTTTGTCCCTTCTCTGGTATATCCTTCATCATCGTTAGAAATATAAACATCATAAACAGGTTCTGTAGCACCTCTGTCAAGAACAACAGTATAGATACCAGCATCATAGGCTTTTTCAATTACTGCTGTCAGGGAAGAATCAAATGGAAATACTACAATGGCATCTATATCTTTGATCATGAGGTCTTCAATATCTGAAGCCTGTTTAGTTACGCTATCAGCTGTTACAACTAGAAATTCCAATTCTGGATTTTTTTCCTTCCAGTCTTTAACTGATTTTTTTACCCACCAGTTTACACGCCCCATATAACCATGAGTAGCAGTAGGTAAAGAAATACCTATTTTACCAACATAATTTTTTGCGACTGCCTCTTCAGCAGATACAGTTGGTACTGCAGGAGTTTCGGGTGCTGCCGCTTCTTTCTGAGAACATCCAATTAAAGCCATGAATGA
>DAOVSY010000449.1 GCA_030633365.1 Spirochaetaceae bacterium
AATCTTCCTGAAGATATATTAACTATTCGTGGATTCTTTCGAAACAGATTTACCCATGCTCTTGTGGTTTTCTTTTTATCCAGCGTAGGCAGCTCTATAGGAACATTTATTGCTTTTCCGTTTTTGTTGAATCTGATTAGGTGATTGCATAGATTTGTATAGAAACAGATTGATTTTCTGTGTACAGATGCCCAATTTGGGCGTCTCTACGATTTTCCAAAAATTATCTTGATGCTTTCGGATATGTTTTTTGATCCTGTATAGATTCCCCGTGGATACAAGGCATGCCTTGTATCTACGGGAATTGGTCCAACGAATTTTTTGAATCCCATTTCTACTGCTGTTTTTATTCTTCTTTCCATGTGTGCTGTTGGTCTGATTTCTCCGGCAAGACTTATTTCTCCTGCTACAGCTGTTTCTTTTGGGAATGGTATTCCTGTTCTGGCAGAATACAGGGCGCATGCAAGGGCCAGTTCGATACCAACTTCATTAAGTTTCATTCCTCCGGCAACATTTACATAAATATCCTGATCTGCAAAACGCAGACTCATATTTTTTTCCAGAACAGCAGCAATTCGGGATACTCTGTTATTATCTATTCGATCGGAGTATATTCTGGAAAAACCGCTTTTTGCTGGTACAGTAAGTGCCTGGATTTCCACCATCAATGCACGTGAGCCTTCGAATACCGGAACTGCTGAAATACCAGGGGGCATACCGTCACTTCTTTGGATAAGAAACAGGGTAGAGGGGTCTTTAACTTCCTGTAATCCTGTAGCTTCCATTGTAAAAAGACCAAGTTCATCTACTGATCCGAATCTGTTTTTTGCTGCTCTTACAAAACGTATACCGGAATTTGAATGATCAAAGTACAGAACTGTATCGACCATATGTTCTACAATTTTTGGTCCGGCGATTACTCCTTCTTTAGTAACATGGGCAATAAAAAATATTGCAGCATTATTATTTTTACTCCAGCTAATAAGAGAATGACCGCAAAATTTAACCTGATTTACTGTTCCAGGAACTTTACCTGCGTCTTCGGATATAACCGTTTGGATAGAGTCCAATATTATCAGTTCAGGTTTAGAATTATCCAGAACAGTAAGAATCCTGTCCAAATCTGATTCAATGAGTATTTCAATTTTTACGGAGTTTATACTAAGCCGATTAGCTCTCATTTTTAACTGATTTGCAGATTCTTCTCCGGATATGTAGAGAATTTTTCCATTAGAACCGGAATTGTTAAGTAACTGGGCTGAACCGGCAATCTGCATCATTAAAGTTGACTTACCTATTCCTGGTTCTCCTCCCAGAAGGATAGCGGAGCCTCTCATTATTCCACCACCAAGAACTCTGTCTACTTCTACAAAACCAGAGCTGAATCTTGGAATTTCAGATATATCAATATCCTGGAGTAATACTGTACCTTTGGAAGATAATCCAAGAGATTGAATGGTTCCTGAAGATTTGCCAGGCTTACCTTTTGTGCTTTGGTTTATCTGTTCCATAGTATTCCATTGGCCACAGGAAGGACATCTTCCCAGCCATTTTGGGTCCTGATGTCCGCATTCGATACATTCAAAAACTGTCTTATTTTTTGCCATGTTAACCTTTAAGGATGAATCTCCATTTTATTTTGCTTATCTATACTTTATTCTGTTATTTTTTTGGTTTAATAAATTGCTTTTTATGCATTGAAAATAATTATACTATAATTTGGTAAAAATACATTGTCAACGGGGAAAATATTTTTGAAGTGATATCGCTGTTTACCCTCTACTAAGAGTTATGAAGAGAAAAAATGGGGGTATAAGTATGAGAAAAAGAAAGTTGAACCGGTTAAATGTATGGAATTATAATAGCATTGGTTATTATTATATCACTATTAATACAATGGATTCAATTAACTATTTTGGAGATGTTCAAAATGATAAAATGGAATTATCTGACATTGGACAAATTGCTAACAAATGTTGGATTGAACTTCCTTCTCATATAAATAATATTTTTCTTGATAAATTTATTATCATGCCCAATCATTTTCATGGAATAATAAAGATACTTCAATCGAATGAATATAAACCGGAATCGCCTGGATTTAATATGCTATCGAAAGGATTTAAATTGGAATCGGAAAGATTTAAATCGCATGGATTTGATATACAAACGGAAAGATTTAACGTGTACGGAACAGGCATGCCTGTTCCCTACGATAAAACAAATATTCCCTACGATAAAACAAATGTTCCCTACGATAAAACAAATATTCCCTACGATAAAACAAATGCGCAATATAAAAAACTTCCAATAATTATTGGATCTTACAAATCTGCTGTTTCAAAATTGGCACATAAAAAAGGATATGGAAACTTTGGATGGCATAAATCATACTATGACCATATTGTTCGCAATGAAAAAGATCTTAATCGAATACGAAAATATATTACAAACAACCCTGCTAAATGGAATAAAAATTGAAAAAATTTAATATATGATAGCCAAAACACAAGGGGTGCCGGAAGACGCACCCCCAGACCCCGGCGGAGGGACGGAGCCGGAAAAGGGCAGGGGAAACAGTGCGGCTGGAGGCAGGGGGTGAATTTATTCGGTTCATTTTATATAGACGTGATAAATCACATCTTTACTATAGAACACCCCCTTCCATGTTCAGAAAAGGAAGAACTGTAGCTTGCTACAACAACAATCTTTGATCCAGATTAATAGGGCGTCGGTTATCTGAGAGAGTTTTCTCCATATAACGCCGGTCAAGGTTAAGGTCTTCTACCAGTTTTAATAACAAATCCTCTGTTATAAGGTTCTGTTCTGCAAATAGATAGATAAGAGCTTTCTCTGAAATAAAATCAACC
>DAOVSY010000045.1 GCA_030633365.1 Spirochaetaceae bacterium
GATATTGGGATGATACTTTCTATGTCTGGGCTCCAGCGAGTGATACATTTTCAATAACAAATATTTCCGAAGGATCATCTTCTGTAAACGCAACTTTTGTCAGTACTAGTGGATTTCCTCTAGGAACAGAGATCTACTTCGAAATGAAGGACGATGGAGATTTTTTCAGTGGAGAAGACTGGAAAATTTGGGCATGTACAGTTGGTGTGGATCAGCAGTTTTGAAGAAAAAGAAGAAGCTTGTTGAGATAGATACTGATTTTGAGGCTACTTTTATGGACAGTATCTTAACTGAAAAAGAGATACCCCATGTAATGGTCTCATATTCCACATCCGCCTTTATTAATTTATTCCAAACACAAAAAGGGTGGGGCCACATAAGTGCTCCATCCCAGTATCTTCAGGAAATTGAAGATCTTTACGAAGAGTTTAAACAATCCAAAGCAGAATAAATATATTTATACCGTTCAAAAATTGTAAATTTTAAAAAAATGAGGTACATTAGAGAAAGTTACTTTTTTTGTAAGTTTTTGGAGGTTTACTTTGAAAAAAAATATAATTGTATTTATCCTGTTATTCTCAATTCTAATATGGTCATCCGCAGAAGATCTTCTTCTTGTATATTCAGAAGGTGAAGTTTTTGAAAGTGAAAACGGATCCTGGTATGAAGTATATATTGGAGACATGCTGAGCGACACCAGTACCCTTAAAATTGGACCCAATTCAATGGTTGAAATTGATGCAAATGGGAACACTCTGTTATTAAATAAACCAGGAACCTATAAGCTTGGTGAACTTATATCACAGTCCACTAAAGTTTCTGCATGGGGGAATAATCCTGTTTTTAAGAAATTTTTATCCGGGGATAATGCCCGGTCAAGTATTCAGACTGCAGTTATGGGTGTAAGAGGTTCAGCTACTGAAACAGATGATGTCGAATGGCTCTCCGAAGACAGTATGATAATAGATGAAGCAATAGCTATGATAGATGATGGTTCTTTTACTGATGCTATTGATTTTTTAACTGAAGAATTGGATTTTGCCTTCGATGAAGATCTTTCAGGTTATAACTATTATATAGGATACAGTTATTATATGCTTGGTTCCCAGGGAAGAGCACTTTCTTATCTTGATAAGGTAGAGAGTGATTACGATACCGAATATTATCCGGATTTTGTAGTTCTAAAAGGAAGCTTGCTGTTGGAATCTTTTGCATATAATGATGCTCTCGATCTTTTTAATGAGTTTTTAAGAAATGATGACTTTTCCGGTACAGCTCAGGCTGTAAATTATCTTAGTGCCAGTGCTCTTAAGGGCCTTGGAAAAGATAAAGATGCACAAAAGAAACTGGAAATTACTGTTAAAATGAATCCTTCCAGTGAAATTGGAAGATCTGCAGATTCTCTGCTAAAAAATATGTAATTAATTTAAATCATTTTAATATTAAATACTACCCGGCCTGTTCTGGTCGGGTTTTTTGTTTATATTCTTGAAAGAAAATTGGTTTTAGCTTAGTATATTAAATGCAATTCCATAGGAGATATTTATGATAACCCAGGTATCCAGATTTTATGTACGAGTAAAGGAAGATCTTGAACAGGCATTTACAGACTTTTTTCCCCATATGTCTTCTAACTATATAAAAATGGCAAAACTGTTTGATAAAGGTAAATGTTATCCTGTTCTAGCTGTTGAAAAGGTTGTTGTTTTTACAATAGACGGGGCAGAAGCAGAATCTGCACGTTTTCTTGTTCCCTCGGAAAATGGAAATTTTATTTGGATTCAATCTGAAATTTTTGATTTTATGGGTTTTGAAAATACCTGCAAAGATTAGATCTGATTTAGGGAGGGTAGGTACAATACCTATTCCTACATTGTTTAATTAGCTATCATTTGTTATGTATTCTTTTAGTTTGTTATAAACTTTGGCAGGAACTCTTGCTTTTATGATTGACCCTGAATCCTGATAATCTTCTTCAAGTACTGTTCCTTCCCTATGGATCATTGAAATTAGATCGTAGCGGTTAATTGGAATTAACAAAGATATAGTGTGTTTATCTTTGTTTAGTAATTCTTCAACTTTTTCAAAAACTTTTTCGAGACCTTTCCCTGTTTTGGAAGATATATACAGCGCATCAGGGTTATCTATTTCTATACCTAAACTTTCTGTAGTATTAGTATTTATATCTATTTTATTAAATACCAGTATCATTGGTTTTTCTCCGGCTCCCAGCTCCTCAAGTACTTCCATTGTAATTCTGTACTGTTCTTCTACTTCCGGATGAGACAGGTCAAGAACATGTATAAGGAAGTCTGATAGAACTGTTTCCTCCAGTGTAGATCTAAATGCATCAACAAGATCGTGAGGAAGTTTTCTAATAAAGCCAACAGTATCTGTTAGAAGTATTTTGTGTCCCCCTGGAATAGTTACTTTACGGGTTGTGGGATCAAGGGTAGCAAAAAGTTTATCTTCAACAAAAGCATCTGCTCCTGTAAGAGCATTTAAAAGGGAAGATTTCCCTGCATTAGTATATCCAACAAGAGCTCCTGTTGGAATTGACAAAGCAGCTCTTTGCTTTCGCAGAGTATTCCTGTGAAGCCGGACCTTTAACAGTTCTTTTTTTAAACGGGTAATTTTTTTCATAACTATCCGTCTGTCAACTTCCAGCTGAGTTTCTCCTTCTCCTCTTGTTCCTTTAGAGCCTCCCTTTTGTCTTGAAAGGTGAGTCCATGCTCTTGTAAGTCTTGGCAGGCTGTATTCCATCCTGGCAAGGCCTACCTGCAGAACAGCTTCTTTGGTTGTTGCCCGTCCAGCAAAAATATCCAGAATAACTTCATGTCTGTCAATTACAGCTTTTCCGGACAGCTCTTCGAAGTTTCTCTGCTGGGCAGGAGAAAGATCATTGTCAAAAATTATAATTTCTGCAGAATGCCTCTTTGCAGATTCTGTTATTTCATCAGCTTTTCCAGTTCCAACATAAAATTTGGGACTTCTCTTTTTTAAGGGTACTATTAAGGAATCTACTGTTTCAGCTCCCATAGTATCTACAAGACTTTTTAATTCCTCTAAGTGGGTAGCTGCCTCTCCTTTATCCATTTCGGGAAACTGCATACAAACAAGGACAGCTTTTTGCTTAGGTTCGGTTTCATTATCATTAGAGCTTGCATTTAAGTTGTAATTAAAGTTTGTTTCCATATTGATTTATATACTACCTGTGACTACAATGTCTGTCTATAATGGATATACCTGACCGGCCGCCAAATTGTCTTAAATGTATACATTTTGCAGTAACCTGGGAGAAAAATTTTCCAAGAAGCTGTAAAGTCTTTGGTGTTAAGTCTAAAAACCTCCCCTCTATTGCAGTAAGAAGGGCAACAGGTAAAAATTGTCCTGCTTTTAAGAAATCTCCAAAAATAAAAGAATAGATTAATAAAACCTTTTTTAATCCATTATTCTGAAATATAAAAAATTAATATCTAAATCTTAATTATAGTATTTGTCTTAGAATTTTAAAAAATTTTAGCTATAAGTTCCTAATATTTGTCAAAAAATGCACATATGAGCATGGAATGCAAATAAATAAAGTTTTTCTTGACGTGAACTAAATATCATGATTAAATAATTAAAAGTGCAGTTTACTGCAATTAAACTTTAGAAAATTATTTAAAGGAGTTCTAATGAATGAATATACAATCAAACCTATAAACACCGGGTTTGCAACAACCAGTAGATCAACTTATATATTTCATCATAGTACACATAAATTTTATGATGTGAGAGGTGAAGAAGATCTACCTGTTATAGTTTTTCTTGTTGAAGGAAATGGACATAAAATACTAGTAGATACAGGAATGTCTTCAACTGAAATTGCCCATAAATATCATCATCCTGGTTCATCACAACCTGAAGGGTATGCAATACATGAACAGTTGGAAAAAATTGGTATAAAACCGGAAGAAATAGATACTGTTATTTTAACACATTTACATTGGGACCACTGTTATCATTTACCAAAATTTACTAATGCAACTTTTTATGTCCAGAAAATAGAGTATGATTTTGCTCATAATCCTATTCCTTTATATTTCAAATCATACGAAGAGCCCTCCCTTGGTCTTGTCCCTCAATTTGATGGTATTGAATTTGAATTATTGGATGGAGAAGTTGATATTTTAGATGGTATCAGTGTTTATCCAAGTCCTGGGCACTCTGTAGGACATCAGACTGTAGTAGTCAATACAAATGAAGGAAAGTTTCACTGTTGTGGTGATTTGGTTTTTACTTATGATAATTTTAAAGCAATTCCTGAGATTGGTTATTCGATAACACCACCATCAAGATTTCAGGATATTGTAAAAACATGGACAAGTATTGAAGATTGCAAGAGACGTGTTGATGGAAGTATTGATCATATTTTACCTACTCATGAATTAGCAGTTATCGAGCGGAAAATTATAGGATAATTTATTCTCAAAAATAATAAATAGGAGGAGGTTTATTTTTAAAGTTTAGTTTCTGAAAGATTTTTTTAGTAAACATTAAAACAATTTAGAGGTGGAAAAAATGAAAAGAAATTTATTAGTAGTACTTATGGTTTTATTAACAGCTGGAATGATTTTTGCGGCTGGTAATACGGAAAGTGGTGATTCAAAGCAGGCAGAAGTGAGTAAAGACTTTGGACCTGATTACTATTCAAATACACCAGGAGAAAGAGATTTTACTCTTCCTACCCAGGGTGTAGGAATGACAATTACCACTGATGTTGTTGCAAATGAAGAGTATTCTCTTGCTTGTGTTGTTAAAACTACAACAAATCCATATATGGTAAAGATGTTGGATGGTGCTAAAAAAGCAGCTGAAGATATGGGAGCTAAAATGGTAGTACTTGGGCCTGTAAAACCCAATAATATTGAAGAACAGGTTAGTATAGTAGAAGACTTAATTCAGAAAGGTGTTCAGGGATTTATTTTACACCCAAGTGATTCAAAGGGTATAATGCCTGCAGTAAGAAAAGCTAATGAAAAGAATATTCCTGTCGCTACAATTGGAACTCCAACAGCGGACCCAACAGTAGCATTCATGCGATCAGGAGTTGATTACTATAAAACAGGAATAATAGTAGCAGCTAAAGTTGCAGAAGCTCTTGGGAATAAAGGTAAAATTATTATTCTTGAAGCAGCACCAGGAGCTCAGAATGGTCAGGAGCGATTAGAAGGTATTCAAGATGAACTGGCTAAATATCCTGATATTGAAATTATTGCTTCCCAGACTGCACACTGGAATCGTGTAAAAGGTATGGAGTTGATGGAAAATTTACTTCAGAGATTTGATGTTGTTGATGCTGTAATAGGTATGAATGATGAAATGGCTATTGGTGCTGTTCAGGCATTAAAAGCTGCAGGTATAATTGATAAAGTTATTGTTGCAGGATTTGATGCAAATAAAGATGCTTGTATTGCCATTAAAAATGGGGATATGCTTATGACTTACAATACAGACCCCTTTGGTTCAACATATTTAGCAACAGTCTATATGGTTAAATATTTAAACGATCCTAAAGCATTCCCACCACAGTATTTCATTCCTTTTCCTGATTCACAGGAAGATCCTATTATTGATCCGTCAAATGTCGATGACTTTATGGCAACTATAGCCTGGTGGTTATAATAAATTGAAAAGTACTCAGCAAATAAAATATTTGCTGAGTACATTTTTATAATTGAAATGCAGATATGATTTTTTTGTGTCTGCTTTTTCACAATATTAGTTAAGGTTTTATCAAGGGGATAAAATAGTGGAGCCGATTCTTTCAATAAAGGGAATGAGTAAAAGTTTTCCAGGTGTTCAAGCATTAGATAAAGTAGAATTTGATCTTTATCCTGGAGAAGTACATATAGTTGTTGGTGAAAATGGTGCAGGAAAAAGCACTATGGCCAAGTGCATCCTGGGTGCTTATGTACCCGAAGAGGGTGAAATGTATATTAATGGGGAGAAGGTAGCGTTTAAGACTTCAAAGGATGCCATAAAAAATGGTATTACAGCAGTTTATCAGGAGTTTAACTTAATTCCTTATCTTGATGTTGCCCAGAATATATTTTTCAATAGAGAGTTTATGTCTAAAATTCCAGGTGTAATTGACAAAAAAAAAATGCATCTGGAAGCAGATAAAATTCTTAAATCACTTGATGTTGATTATATTGATACGAATTCAAAAATAAAAGAGCTGGGTGTAGCTGAAAAACAAATGGTGGAAATTGCTAAAGCTCTTTCCACGGATCCAAAAATAATTGTTTTTGATGAGCCCACAGCACCCCTTTCCAGTAGAGAAGTTGATGCTTTTTTTAAGAAAGTACATCAATTAAAAAAATCAGGTATTGCAATTATATATATTTCTCACAGAATGCACGAATTTGAATTAATTGGTGACCGGATAACAGTATTACGTGACGGCAGATATATAGGTACTGTTAAAATTGGGGATATTACTGATGATGTATTAGTAGAAATGATGGTCGGAAGAGCAGTTTCACAAATATATACCAGAACTGATAATGAATATTCGGAAGAGGCTCTTCGGGTTGAAAACCTTTACGATAAAAAAGGTAATGTTATAGATGTTTCTATTTCTATAAAAAGAGGCGAAATAGTTGGATTAGCAGGCTTGGTAGGTGCAGGACGGACAGAGCTTGCAAGATTGATTTTTGGAATTGACAAGATAGATAAAGGAAATATTTTTGTTAAAGGTGAAAAGGTAGTTCCTAAATCACCAGTTAATATGATGAAGCTAGGAATAGGACTCCTTCCGGAAGACAGAAAAGAGCAGGGGCTGGCTTTAAGTTTGCCTGTTTCATTGAATATAGTTACTGTCAGTTTGAGATTTATTTTTTCAAAATTTTTTATAAACAGAAAAAAAATGGAACAGGTTTCCAAAAAATATATAAAGGAATTAAATATTATTACACCTTCTGTAAATAGTATAATAAAATTCTTAAGTGGTGGAAATCAGCAGAAAGTTGTTATTGCAAAGTGGTTAAGTTCCAATGCAGATATAATAATATTTGATGAACCAACCAGAGGTATTGATGTTGGTGCAAAAATGGAAATTTATGCATTAATGGATAAATTGGCTTCTGAAGGGAAGGCAATTTTAATGATCTCATCCGAATTACAGGAAGTTATTGGTCTTAGTGACAGATTCTATATTTTATTCGAAGGAAGAGTCGTTAGCGAAAGCAAAAAGGGTGAACTGAGTGAACAGGAAATTGGTATGAAAATGTTGGCGGGAAGGTAGATTTATGAAAAAGAAAACTATAAAATTTTACAATATCCCACCTGTTTTATGGATGCTGGCAGTTGGTATAATAGTTATTACTGTAATTGCACCAAGTTTCTTTGCAATTAACAATTTTAAGAATATTTTAATACAGGTAGCGCCACTTCTAATTATTTCAATTGGCAGTACCATGGTCATTTTGTCGGAGGAGATAGATCTTTCATTTGGTGGTATTATTTCTCTCTCAACAGTTCTATGGATTACGTTTCTTAATCTTGGTATTCCCATGTTTTTTGCAATATTATTAACACTTTTAGCTGCAGCGGCTGTTGGTGCTATAAGTGGAATTATAATTTCAAAAGGTGGCATCCCGTCATTTATTGTTACATTAGGAATGGCAAGTATAACATCCGGAATAGCATTGGTTATTACCCAGGGCTCTTCTGTTTACTTTTCTCATAGGTTCTTTTATATATTTGTTAATGGTGAAATTTTGTTTATTCCCATTCCACTTATTCTGGCAAGTATTATATTTGCAATATCCTGGCTTCTTTTGAATCGGACAAAATTTGGAGCTCAGGTATTTGGACTTGGAGGAAATCGTGATGCACTTTCTCTGGGGGGAATTGGTAAAAGTAAAAGTACTATAGGAGTATTTTCGTATTCAGGACTAATGGCTGGAATAACAGGATTAATAATAGCAAGCAAGATTGAGTCCGGTAACCCCACTACTGGTGCAGGATGGGAATTTGATGCCATAGCAGCAACTCTTATTGGGGGAACCTCCTTCACTGAGGGCCAGGGGGGTATTGGCGGTACTATTCTTGGAGTTCTTCTGTTGATTGTTATTAGAAATGGGCTCAATGTAATTGGAGTTAATCCCATGTATCAGAGTGGCTTGATCGGTAGTATGGTTTTACTTGCAATAATAATTGATGTTTATATATCTAACTACAAATCCGAAAGATTTAAGGTGTAATTTATGAGTAATAGTATTGAAATAAAAGCAAGGCTTAAAGATCTTTTTAGTCTTTTTGGTTTAATTGCCATAATATTAGTTTCGAGTCTGGTTTCTGATCGATTTCTCAGGGTTAGTAATTTAATAACAATTTTAAGGCAATCCAGTATTCTTTTAATTTTAAGCCTTGGACTTACAGGTGTAGTATTGACTGGCGGTATTGACCTTTCTGTTAGTGCTATTGCAGCATTTGTTGGTTGTACAGTTGCCCAGTTATTAATAATCGGTTTGCCTATTCCTCTTGTAGTTTTGATTGGCCTTACAGTTGGGGCAGTAATTGGTATTTTAAATGGTCTTCTGGTAGGAAAACTTAAGATGCCTCCATTTGTGGCAACTTATGGAATGATGATGGTTGTAAATGGATTCTCATTGATAATGATGCAGGGATCCATAATATATGGTCTGCCAGAGGGTTTTACATGGCTTGGTGTCGGTTATTTAGGTTTTATGCCTATACCGGTAATTTTGGCATTTTTGACTGCGTTATTTTTTATTGTACTGTTTAGGAAAACTACATTTGGAGCAGAATTATATATACTAGGTTCAAATGAAACTGCTGCAAAATATTCCGCAATACCAGTTGATAAGAGACTTATTACTATTTATGGAATTTCTGGCTTGACAGCCGGGCTTGCCGGGTTAATTTTAACAGCGCGATTGGATGCTGCAGAAGTTGCAATGAGTGAGGCTTTTGGACTTCAGACTGTTGCCGCAGTTGTCATAGGAGGAACCTCTCTTCTGGGTGGAGAGGGAGGAGCATTTGGTACTGTTATTGGTGCGTTAATTTTGACTATAGTTGTTAATATAATGAATCTTATGGGTATTTCTTCTTTTATCCAGCCCATTGTTATTGGGACAGTAATTATAACAACAGTTTTTATCGATGTTCTTACAAAGAAGCGGAAATAGGCATTTTTTCAATGAAAAAAAATATTGCAATAATTGCAAGTCTGGACACAAAAGAAACTGAGGTTTTATTTTTAATAAAAATATTTCAACAATCAGCACATGAAGTATTTATAATAGATATTGGTGTTGAGAAATCTTCTTTGGTCAATTCACAGAACAATGCAATTGATATTGCCAAAGAAGTTGGTCATTTTTGGATTTCTCCAATGGATGTCCCAAAACATGAAATGATAGATGTTTTAAAATCAGGAGTGTCTGAATTAATTCCAAAGCTTTATAGTAAAGGTTTATTTGATGCAATCATATCAATTGGTGGTCTACAAAACACTACTGTTGCAGTAAGTGCAATGAAGACTTTGCCTATTGGATTTCCAAAAGTTATGGTTTCCACAGTAGCGAGTGGGAAAAGATCATTTGAGACAATTGTTGGCCATTCAGATATTATAGTTATTCCATCAATAGCAGATTTTTCAGGGAGTAATATAATAACAGATACCGTATTAAGAAATGCAGCAGCAGCAATAATTGGTATTGTCGAAAATGCGGGTAACCCATTGAATCCACCAGCTGGTATTTTGATTGGAATATCAACAATGGGTGTAGTAGATAAAGGTGCTACAAATATAATAAAAAAATAAAAAAAGAAGGGGCATCAGGTTGTAAGTTTTCATTCAACTGGGGTTGGAGGGAAAATCCTGGATGAATTAGTTGAGAATGAAGTAATAAAGGCAACTATAGAATTTTCATTGCATGAGATTGTGGGAGAGCTATTTGGGGGTTATTCTTCTGGTGCATTTAATAGATTAGTTAATTCATGTAAAAAGGGAATTCCTCAATTGGTTATTCCTGGGGCATGTGATTTTCTTGATCTTGACACATTGGGATTAGGTAAAAATATGTTGGAAAGGAAACATATTTTTCATAACTCAGATCTAGTACATCTAAAGTTATCAAAGAGCGAAATTGTGAAAGTAGGAGAACTAATTTCTGAAAGATTGAATGAATCAGATGGCCCTGTTACTATAATGATTCCTTTGCATGGGTTTAGAGCAGGTACCAGAAAAGGGGAACCATTATATGATCCTGATATTGACCAGGCTTTAATTTCCACACTAAAATCAAAAGTAAAGGTATCTATTAAAATTATTGAAGTAGATTCAAATATCAATGAAGATAAATTTAGTCTTTTAGTGTTAAATGAAATGGAAAAATTATTACTACTAAATTAGTAGATAAATTATTTAGGAAAATATAATGATTAAATTAGATAGAGAATCTTTGACTGTTCGTTGTGCTTATTTATTTTATCATGACAAATTGAACATAAAAGAAATAGGACAAAGGCTAAATATATCTCGATTTAAGGTTTCCAGGTATCTTAAACAGGCAGAAGAACATGGCTTTGTTCAGATAAAATTTAATTTCCCTGGAATTCGTTATGAAACCCTGGCAATGGATATAGAAAGTAAGTTTGGAATTAATCGAGTTGTTATAGTTCCTGTTACAGCCGAAATGGATTCAAAAACAGTTAGAAAAACAGTAGGACACAAGGGGGCTGAAATTCTAAAAGAGTTTGATGAAGCTGTTTCAATCGGAATAACCTGGGGGCGTACAATAGCAAATATGGTAGAAGATCTTCCCTACGGAGTAATTCATCTTGATCGCATTTCTGAATTAACAGGTGGTTATGGCATGATTAATCCTGAAATCCAATCAAGTTCTTTAGCACCACTTTTAGCAAAAAAAACAGGTGCTTCATGTTTTCAAATGCATGCTCCTATAATTACAAGTGAAAATAAAATAGCAAAAAGTATAATGTCAGATGAAAGTCTTCTTCGTACCCTAGATATGGCAAAAAATAGTGATATTGCTATTTTTGGAGTAGCAAACCTTACTAAAAATTCAATGCTGCAGGAATCAGGAATATTGAGTGAAAATGATATGGTAAAACTTAAGGATATTGGAGTAGTTGGGTCCTTAATTGGTCGCTTTATGGATTTAGAAGGTAAGGAAGTTGAAACAGAATATAAAAATCGGTCAATAGCAGTTCCCTGGGATGATTTTATGAAAATTCCTGAGCGTATTGCTTTAATTGGAGGTTGGAACAAAATTGAATGTACTAAAGGCCTTCTATCTGGCGGGATTGCAACAACTCTTATTTTAGATAGTATCTCTGCTTTGACTATTATGGAAAAAGATACAGAATTAATCTGATTTAAAGTTGAAAGTAGATATTGAGGGAGTGAAAATGAACGATTATAAAGAAATAAAACTGGCAATGAGAAAAGCTGCCAGGAGAGCTTATGATATCAGACTCCAGTCGGGTGATGGTGGTAATTTGAGTGTTCGAATTGCAGGAAAAGAATTGATTCTTATTAAAGCTTCTGGTTATTCCTTTGGGGATATGGGAGATGAAAATATAGTATTGGTTGATTTTAATGGAAATATAGTTTCTGGCAATAAAAAACCTTCAAGAGAAATTTTAACTCATGTAGCAATTTATAGACAACGAGAAGATGTAACAGCAATTTTCCACAGCCATTCTCCATGGAGTGTTGCTCTTTCTCAAAATGTAACATTTCTTCCTCCTGTTTCTCTACCTTTGGAGATGAAGATTGGAAGTGTTCCAGTTTTAAATATTGGAGAGAGTCATGCAGATGGTGATGTTGCTGATGCTGTACAGCTACTGTTAAAAGAGAATTTGGGAATTAAGGCTTTTATACAAAGTCGTCATGGTATTTTCAGCTTAACGGAAGATATTATTAAAGCAGAACATAATGCTGAACTGGTAGAGGAAGCGGCTCAAATAGCTTTACTCTCAAAAATAAGTTTAACAAATTAAAAGAAATAATATAAATATAGGAGAGATTAAAAAATGAGTTATGACAAAATATATTTTGCAGATTGGGAAAAACTTGATCAGGAAAAATACCTGATTTTAGATTATTATTTTGAATCAACAATTGAACCTCATGAAGCAGCAGCGCATTTGTGTCAGGAGCAATCAACAGCACAATGGAAGAGGGTTGGTGTTGATGAAGATTTAAGACCTGAATTTGCTTCCAAAATTATTGATTTACAGGTTGAGAGGGAACCAAAAGTTCCATCTGTCCCTTTTCAGATTGAAAGCTGGGATAAGTTGTGGGGTGTCCGGGTGAAAATTGCCTATCCTATTGCAAATTTTGGCCCTAGAATACCTAATATGCTTACTGCAGTAGGAGGAGAGGGGGTTTATTACAGCCCTGGAATATATGCAATAAAACTCCATGATATTATTTTCCCTAATGGGTACCTGGAACAATTTGAAGGGCCTAAATTCGGTGTAAAAGGTTTAAGAGAATGGACAGAAGTCTATGATCGTCCTCTTTTCCTGGGAGTAATTAAACCAAATATTGGTCTAGGGCCAAAGCCCTTTGGTGAATTAGCTTACCAGAGTTGGATGGGTGGGTTGGATATTGCAAAAGATGATGAACTGCTTTGTGATACTGAGTGGTCTCCATTTGCAGAGAGAACACGGGTTTTGGGACGGCTTCGAGCTGAGGCAGAGCAGAAAACA
>DAOVSY010000188.1 GCA_030633365.1 Spirochaetaceae bacterium
CCTTTAACTTTTTTAACAATCACAGGAACAAGACTTAAAACAGATAAAAGTATAAGAGCAGTAAGTATCTGTGGTGTAAATACTCCCTGGGATTCTGTCATACTGGTTCCGGCATAACCAATATATGCATATACAAATGAACCAGGTATAATACCTAATGCTGTTGTCCATAAAAAAGTAATTGCTGGAAGGGTTGTTAATCCTGCCAGAATATTAATAAGAAAGAATGGGAAAATGGGTATTAGTCGTAGAGTTAGCATATAACTTTTTCCATTTTCTGTTATTTCTTTGTTAAATTTATCAAGCTGTTTTTCATATTTTTTCTGAAGATTCTCTCCCAGGAAAAATCGTGCTATAAGAAAAATAGCAAATGCACCAAAGGTTGCACCAACATTTACATACAAAGTTCCTGCCCAGGGGCCGAAAAAGAAACCACCCAAAATTGTAAGAATGGTCGCACCAGGAATTGACAATGCAACAACTGCTAAATAGACAAGTATAAATACCAGTACAGACAGGAAGTAATAATTACTAACATAACTTAAAAGAGAGTCCCTGCTTTCAAATAGTTTTTGAAAATCCAGGTACTGCTTTAATGGTGTAAACTTTACTATTAATATTACTCCAACAACCAGTAGAATCAGCAGCGCAGGTTTTAACCATTTTTTCATTATTCTCTCCTTTGGATGCATAGCCGAGCAGGAACGAAGTTCCGACCAGGCTTAGGATGCATAGCCGGGCAGCTAACTTGTTTGCGACCAGGCTTACATTATCTTTTTACTAATATATATTTAGAATATAATATAAAATTATAAAAAGACCAGTTTTTTTTAAAATTAAATATTATTGGCTTTTAAGTTGTTTATAAATTCAGCATGTTTTTGATTTTTTGCGCCAGGCTAGAATTAATAGATTAGAGAAGAAGTATTATTTAAGTACAAAATGAGATAAAGCGCAAAAAAACCTATTAGACATATCTTTTTTAATCCTTTACTATCTTTCTATGATAGATAAGTACTTACGACCGGTAAAAGAAAAACTAATGTTACCTGCAGCACAAATACTAAGTAGATATATAACTCCCAACCAAATTACTCTTATTGCATTTTCATTTGGTTTACTAAGTTGTGTACTAATCATTTTTAACAATTTTTATTTGGCATTGGTATTCTGGATTCTAAATAGAATTATAGATGGCCTGGATGGAACTGTTGCAAGAATAAGTAAAAAACAAACTGATTGGGGTGGTTATCTTGATATTATGCTTGATTTTATTATTTATGCATTAATTCCAATCTCTTTCGCAATTGTTATCAATTCAGGCATTTTTATTTATATATCCCTTTCAATTATGCTGGCAATTTTTTATATAAATTCAGCTTCATGGATGTACCTTTCTGCACTACTGGAAAAACAAGCTGTAAATAAATCAGTTCATGAATTAACATCTGTTTCCATGCCAACAGGTCTTATTGAAGGAACAGAAACTATTTTCAGTTATACTCTTTTCTTTCTCTTTTCTGAATATCTGCCATATTTATTCTTAACTGTTTCCGGATTAACTCTAATAGGAATTATTCAGAGAATGATATGGGGATACAAAAATTTATAGCTTCCATTTAGTTAAGCCAGAAATATTCAATTCACTTTTAACTTGTTTTTAATTTTTTTCGTATTATATTATTAGTAATTAAGTAATGTATAAAGCTGTTCGGTAGCAAACTAGCCTGGTCGCAACTTCGTTGCTGCTCGGCTCTGCAACCTTACCTGCTAGCCTATGCGATCTAAGGAGATAATATGAAAAAATGGGATGTCATCATTATTGGTGGAGGTGGTACTGGAATAACAGCAGCATTTACAACAAATGGATTTGGAAAAAAAACTCTCCTTATTGAAAAAGATAAAATGGGTGGTGAATGTACATGGAATGGCTGTATTCCAAGTAAAACACTTATTAATATTGCTCACAAAGCTCATGTAACAAAAGAAATGACTGGTTCACTTCCAGATCTTGCAGGAACTATGGAATCAATAAAAGATGTTCAGAATAAAGTTTTTCATCATGAATCCCCTGAAGTACTTTCAAAAAAAGGAATAGATTATATAAATGGTATTTCATCTTTTACCGGAAAAAATACTATAAGTGTAAATGGTGAAGAACTTACAGCTAAAAAATTCATTATTGCAGCAGGAACATCACCAATGGTTCCTTCTATAGAAGGAATTGAGAGTATTCCTTACCTTACAAATGAAACAATTTTTAAAACTGATAAACTACCAAAAAGCTTAATGATTTTAGGAGGAGGCCCTATAGGGGTTGAATTGGGACAGGCTCTTAACAGATTAGGTGTTGCAGTAACACTAATAGAAAGAAACAACCGAATACTTCCCAGAGATGAACAGGAGTTCAGCGAAAGGATGTCTACAATCCTACTTAAAGAAGGTGTTAAAATTGAAGTTGATGCCAGTGCTGTAAAAATTGATAAAAATAACAAAGGAGTAATTTTAACAGCAGAAAGAAATAGTGAAAAGTTTAATATTGAAGCTGAACATATACTTATTGCAGTTGGCCGGAAGGCAAATTTAGAACTTCTTAATCTGGAAAAGGCAGGTGTAAGCACACATACAAAAGGGATTACCGTAAACAAGCATCTGCAGACCTCAAATCCAAATATTTATGCTGCCGGAGATATAACTGGCCCATACTTATTTTCCCATATGGCTGAATACCAGGGAAAAACTGCAGCTATGAATGCAATTCTTCCATGGAAAAGTAAAGTTAATTATAATCATGTAGCCTGGACAACATTTACAGAACCGGAAATGGCACATGCAGGATTAACAGAAGCAGATTTTAAACCTTCAGAAATACGGGTTTACTATTATGACTTTGAAGATCTTGATAGAACAATGACTCATCCTGGAGAAACGGGGTTATTAAAAATTGTATGTGATAAAAAATTTAAAATTGTTGGAGCTTCAATAATTGGGCCAAGAGCAGGAGAATTAATTGGGGAAATACAAATAATGAAGACCCTTGGTATACCTTTAACTAAAGCAGTAAATGTTATTCATCCATATCCAACTTATGCAGATATTATAAGACAGATTGCAAAGAAAGCATATCTGGATAAAGTTCTTAATAATCCAGTTGTAAAAATTGTACAATCTTTTAAAAAGTAGATACTAAATGCTGAAAATAAGTAACTTATCTAAAACCTATAATGGGAAACAAGTATTAAAGGATATTAATTTTAATGTTGAAAATGAAGAGTTCCTTTCAATAATTGGTCCTTCGGGTGCAGGTAAGTCAACTTTATTAAGAATTATCAGTAATTTGGAAAAACAAACCAGTGGAGAAATTATTTCAGGGAAAATATATTCAAAAGAAAATCCGGCAATTATGGTTTTTCAGGATTTTTCACTTTTCCCCCACATGTCCATAGAAGATAATATCTCTTATGGGTTAAAAATGAGAAAAGCTTCACTTAAAGATAAAAAAAACAAAACAGAGGAAATGTTAAGATGGTTTGACCTGGAAGAAAAAGCAAAAGCCTACCCTTCACAGCTTTCAGCAGGACAGCAGCAGAGAGTTGCCATAGCCAGGGCTCTGATAGTTAACCCAATGCTTCTTCTTTTAGATGAGCCCTTCGCAAATTTAGATAAAAACCTTAAAATGGATACTGCTCTTTTTATTAAAAAGACTCAAAAAAAATTTGGTATTACGACTATTATGGTAACACATGATCAGGAAGAAGCTTTTTTTATATCTGACAGAATTGGTCTTCTGGTTAATGGGAGTTTACTGCAGATAGATAAACCAGATATTGTCTATCATGAGCCAGTAAATCTTAGTGCTGCACAATTCCTTGGGCAAGTAAATACAATACCTTCAACCTATCTCCCTTATTTTATTCTTCCCTCTAATATAAAAGAAAAAATATCATCAATGGATAAAACTAATCATTTATCTTTTCGTTATGAATCTGTATCTATATCCCAGAATACCGAAGGCCATGGAGAAATACTTGAATCTCATATCTGGGGAAAAACAATTTTATTTAAAGTCAGGATTCAGGATATTATTATTGGTATATATGAGCTTCGAAGTTCTTTAAAAGCAGGAGACAGAGTAAATATTACCCTCCATCAAATTATAAACAAAGCCTGGTCGGGACTTCGTCCCTGCTCGGCCATGCAACCATGGGAGTTAAAATGAAGAAAATTAGTGTACTTATAATTACAATATTAACATTATTTTTATTGTTCAGTTGTTCAGAAAAAAACACTGACGGGTTTGAATTAACTAATTATTCAGATCTGGAAAAAGAAGCAGAAGGTACAGAAGTATCATTCTATATGTGGGGTGGTTCAGCTGAAATAAATAAATGGGTAGATGAAGAAGTTGGAGGATTATTAAAATCTGAATACAATATATCTCTCAAACGGGTTCCAATGGATGCAGGTGTATTTATAAATAAACTGCTTACAGAAAAAACAGCAAAAAAAGAAACAGGAACAATTGATCTTATTTGGATTAATGGTGAAAATTTTAAAAATGCAAAAGAAGCTAATATCCTTTATGGACCATATACGCAGAATCTACCTAATTTTAATAATTATGTTGATTTAGATTCAGTAAAATATGATTTCGCTTTTCCTGTAGACGGATATGAAGCTCCATATGGAAAATCGTACTTTGTTTTTGAATATGACAGTGAGAAACTGGATAAACTGCCTTCGACCTTTGAAGATCTTCTATCCTGGGTAAAAACACATCCGGGCAGATTCACTTACCCAAGGCCTCCTGATTTTACTGGATCAGCTTTTGTACGTCTTGCTTTTTATGCAGCTAATGGAGGTTATGAAAATTTTACCGGAGATTTTTCAAAAGAAAAACTGGACAAAGGCCTGAATAATCTGTTTGAATACCTAAATGCATTAAAACCATATCTTTGGCAGGAAGGAAAAGTATACCCAAGAGATTCTACTGCTCTGGATATACTTTTTGAACAAAATGAAATTGATTTTTCTATGAATTATAATGTGGCTCATGCACAAAATAAGATTAATACAGGTCAATATCCGGAATCTGTCAGAACTTTTGTATTGAAAAAAAGTGCACTTTATAACCTTCACTTTACAGGTATACCCTACAATGCACCAAACAAAGCCGGTGCACTTGTATTAAGTAATCTTTTAATGTCTCCCGAAATTCAGTTATCAAAAAACAATTCTGACAATTGGGGAGATTTAACTGTATTAAATACAACAAAATTATCTGAGGAAATGCAGGGAAAATTCAAGGTTGTAAATAAGGGAGATGCAATTCTTGATCTCAACATTTTATACAGAGAAGGTGTCCCTGAAATAAATTCAGAATATCTTAGTGAAATAGAATCTGCATGGGAAAAGGAGATGCTGAAATAAATTATGAAAAAGGAAATAAAGATTCTCTTACAGCTAAGTCCTTTACTTATTATTTTTTTAGGTCTTTTTGTAACGGGAATCTTTGTTACGATACTTCAATCTTTAAATTTGATTGGATTGTTTCATAATAAAGTATCTTTTTTATCCTACACTGTACTTTTTGAAAACCCTCAGTTTATAATCTCACTGTTGTATTCTCTTTTTATTGCTCTTGTTTCATCTATTTTTTCTATATTTTTAGGTACTGTAATTGCAACTGGGATATGGAGATTGCCGGTTAAAATGCAGATGATGGCTATAATATATAAGATCCCTCTTATTCTTCCCCATATAACAATTGCATTTATTACTGTTCTGTTTCTTAGTAAGCCTGGAATACTTTCAAGAATATCCTATCATCTTGGTTTAATAGGCAATTTTATAACTTTTCCAAATATCCTTTACAGCGGTAAAGGATTTGGAATAATAATTGCCTATACTGTAAAAGAAACTTCCTTTGTAATTCTTATGGTACTAGGAGTTCTTCTTAAACTTCCGGAAACACAAATTAAAACTGCAAAGATGCTTGGTGCAAATACATTGCAATCTTTTTTTACAGTTGTTTTACCATTTATTAAACCCGCTGTACGAATGAG
>DAOVSY010000099.1 GCA_030633365.1 Spirochaetaceae bacterium
ATGACTCGTTGATGGAGAATAACGTTTAACAAGATGTCTTGTTGATGCAAAATATTGATATACAAGAGGTCTTGTTGCCTGCACTTATCTGCTATGAAGCCGTCTACTACCTTATACTCGACTTCAGCATAATTTCCTGATAGACTTCTCACGAAAAAAGAAGGTAATTTATAACGAAAAATACCAATTATTTATACAATAAAAACTCAAATCACATATCAAACAGCGTCGATATCATCATCATTTATTTGATGAAAATCTTTACAATATTTGTTGAAGTCTAAAAACTATAGCACGGGCGTGTTCTGGCTTTTTTATGCATTTAGAGCAACCCTGATTTCTTTTTTTTCACACCCAGTTCAACATTGAGTCTTCTCTGTTCTGTATGCTCTATTGAATTCCCAGAGTAAATTTCAAAAATATTATTTAAATATAAATCAGCTTTTTCAATAATTTCGGATTCTGTGACAATTTGACCTTTTTCAAGATTCATTGTATTCATGATTCTGTTGTCTATGAATTCATTAAACTTTTTCTTCATTGTAAAGTCATTTCTATGATCAATTTCATCAATACACAATCCATTTTCAATCTTAGAACAGTTCAAACAGATATCATCACAAGCAACAACTATTTCAAACTCATTTAGTGTATTTTCATATACTTTTTTTCCAATTAAGTGATATGAATGCCCATACGGATGAGGTTGCAATTCCTTTCCTGCTCCATAGTCTCTTAAAATATCAAAGAAGTGATGTATTCGTAGCTTATTCATTTATTCCTCCGTTTCATCAATTATAGAATGATTAATTCAAATAGGTATCTTTCCTATAGAATATTATAGTGGCTCTCTTAGAAGATTTAAACAGCAATTAGATAGAGAAACAACCTTCTGAAAACGAAAATCACATATCAAAAGGCGTCGATATCAGCGTCAGTACTAAATTTTGCCAAAATGGGACATTTGCAAAAATAGCTTAATCTCTTACCCCGAAAGGGTTTAAGCATAAAAAAAGCACCTCAAAAGAGGTGCTTAAATGGGTCCACAAGGACTTGAACCTTGGACAACCTGATTATGAGTCAGGGACTCTAACCAACTGAGCTATAGACCCGCATTTATGTGTATTTATAAGTTGAACTAGGTGCCACATAAAATGCCTGTAACCAGTCTGATGCAAAAGTAATAAGATAAGCTAACGACCAGAACAAGTTCGATATTTGTACCAAAAAAATTGTTTTGTGTCAACAATCTACAGCTGGGGTAATTCGTGGTATTTTAACAGAAAATTTATTAGTATTTCTTTGTTAGAACCAGATTTTGATAATTCCTGAAAATCTGTATAGAGTTCTGTTATGTATGAAGCAATATCTTCAAATCTGTTTATAGTTTCTATATTTATCTTTTTCAGGTTTTCAATAAGATTGAGTGCATATTCATCATTGAATTCATGGCATTCTTCCGAGAGGGCAAATAATCCGGCTGGAATGCAGTTAATGCTGTGCTGCTTCATATATAAAATACTGTTTGTTATAAGGATAGCTTGATTTGCCAGATATTCCAATTCTGCTTCGTAGCCCCTGGTACTACCTGTAAGTTTTTTTATTATTGTACCCATTCTTAGATGATTGAAGCATACAACCATAACATGAAGACTGGGTATACAGTGAAGGTGAGGATCCACCCAGTGGAGTAATTTTAGTTTAATGTTTCTGCCGGAATAAGGTCTGGTTGTAGTTGATTGGCATTTGTTGGAAACTTCGAATCCATTATCATAGAGTTTTGCGATAGAACTTATAAATTGCCCAATATGGGGAAGAGATTTGGATCCAAATTCCCGATATAAAAAATAGATGGATTTAATCCATAGTGGAGAAAAGCTCATATAAGTTTTAATATAATCAGATGAAAAAGGGATTAACTTATCCAGTTCATGATCTACGTTAACAACTTGTCGTTTTTTAATTCTCATTCTTTTCTGATACTGTGGAATAAAGAATTTAGTAGCTAGAGTCCCAAAGAATTTTAAGCTGGTTTTTCTTGTTTCTTTTTTTGATAGAAACAGTAAAACTGCTTTACAAACACTAAGATTTTCAATCATATTACCTTCCGGAACTTCCCCGGAGTTTTTAATCAAGTTAATAACCTTTAATTTTATGCCCAAAAAGCATATTCTGGTAGCATCTGACACATCCCGGGAATAAGCCGTGTTCAGTGTTTTTAAGTGTATTTCTGAATTTGACAGATCTTTCATTGTTTAAAATATTGAATAGTTTATCATCTTTAATATTTCCAAGAATATATTCCGGATAATCTGCACAAAAATGGACATCCCCATTGTAATCTATATTGCACTGTGACCATGGGACAGTACATTTATCTCTTACAATAACATCCAGATTTGAATAATATTCACCTATTTTCTCCGGCTTTATAGTAGGAACTGTTATAATAGGGTACCCGGGTTTCAGAGAATGTATTTTTTTTAGAATTTTCGAAAACTCATTACCATCTATGCCCTCGTTATAGCCAGTATTGTATGCCTCCAGGCAGTATGTATTCGTATCCAGATTATCTTTCATAAACTGAGTATGTTCTTTTACAATGTCATTATTGGAATACGTTCCCAGATTGATAAAGTGCCAGGACAAATCAAAATCCTTTACTGCTTCTACAAGTTTATCCAGGTGCATATAGTTAAGGTTGCTTACTGTTGTAACTATTCCCATATGGGGTAGTGTACTTTTTTGCAATTTTTTTTGTCTGTTTATTTCTTTGAATCCATCAATAACTCTCTTATAGGATCCTTTTCCTCTTATTTCATCATTTACATCTTCAAATCCATCAAGGGAAACAAACAGGGCATGCCATTTATCCCTGACAATCCTTTCTGCCTCTTTTTTTAAAAAGGTTCCGTTAGTATTAACGCTTAGTAAACATTTTTTATTAACTATATATTCTGACAGATCCATGAAATAGGGATATAGAAATGGCTCTCCGCCCCACATATAGAATATAGGTCTGTCCGGGGCAATTTCATCAACAAGTTTTTTGTAAGTTTCCAGGGGAACAATATTTTTTGCTTCCTCTTTTGCGTATTCCCCCTTTAGAACCCCCTTATCTCCTCTCTGGCCGCACATGACGCATTTTAGGTTACATAAGGGTGTGATTCTGAAATATATGAGGCTCAGTTTTTTTGAAAATCCACGATACAATTTTCGGTCAATCATATCAGTCTTCAAACTGTTTACAAAAGTTTTAGCTACCTTATATGACATAACTGGATTTTGAAAAACTAGTTTTGGAACTATAGAGAAATTTTTATTCAAGGTTCCCTCATTTAAGGTTTCCGCAAAAGGATTCCTGGAAAACCTAAATCTTTTAATCTGATTTTTACAGATTCAATATCTTTATTAGATATATCCTTAAGAAGTATACGGATATATCCATTAGATGTTAACTCCCTATAGGTGATAAAATCACTATCATATAATATTTTTTCAACCTTTTCAGCATTTTCACTCTTAGAGAAGGATGCTATCTGTATTATCCAATTATGCTGCATTAAACCGGTTTCTATATTATGATCTTTGTTTTCTGCTAATTCAGAAGGATCTTCAATTATTCTTACTTCTACTTTTGCCACACCTGTACCAACCATATCCAGTTTACTGGCAGCAGCTCTTGAAAGATCAATTATACGTCCTTCAATGAATGGCCCTCTGTCATTGATTCTTACATGAACAGTTTTATTATTTTCAAGATTTTTTACTTCAACTATAGTGTTAAAGGGTAGGGTTTTATGAGCAGCAGTCAGCATATTTGTGTCGAATTTTTCTCCATTTGCTGTCTGTCTTCCCTGAAACTTCCCTCCATACCAGGAAGCTTCTCCATGTTCCAGACTGCTAATGGGGCTTTGAATGATTATGAAAAAAATAATTAGATAATATAATTGTTTGTACATACCCATCTATCGGCTGTAGGTTTTTATTCATTGAGATACAATTCTTTTTTTCCTTTATTATATTTAAATTTTCATAATAAATTGTTATATTTACTGGAAATAAGCAGTTTGCTGAATAAAAGGTATCGATTTTGCGATTAAACTTATATATTAAGATATTACTGGTATTTGTGGTAACGGGTATTATTGTAATATCATTTTCCTCTATGTCTTTATCTCGTAGGTTAAGTGAAAAAACCTTCACAATTCTTTCTGAACAATATCAGGCTCAATTAAATCATCTTGATTTTGCTATTTCTAACTTTATTGAAAATATAAATATGGATCTTACCCATATTGTATTAAATGATATTGTCAGAATCCGGGAAGATGTTAATTTTACAAACTATTTAATTTATAATAAGAATTCCTTTAAATACAGTAATGATCCAGGTG
Source organism: Spirochaetaceae bacterium (assembly GCA_030633365.1). The sequence goes on from DAOVSY010000099.1 coordinate 4,398, forward strand.
AGAAAAAAATAATTGAAGTGTTTAACCTCTTTGCAGAAACACATCCTTATGCAAATTCCATTTATATGGGAAGAGAGAACGGGAGTTTTATTGGATCAGGAATGCTTGAAAATATAGAACAGTTTGATCCAAGAGAAAGTGTCTGGTACAACAGAGGCAGGCAGTCCAGATTTACTGTTTCAATGACAGAATCACAAGTTTCAGAGATTACAGGAAACAAAGTAGTAATATTTGTTAAGCCCCTTATGGACTCTTCCGGTATATTCTATGGAGTAGTAGCTATGGAAGTATCTTTAGATGAAATAACAAAATATCTATCTACAATTACTCCAGGTGAGGATGGGTATATTAGTATTATAGATTCCAAGGGAGTTTCCCTGGTGTCTACAGGTGAACAGATTGAAAAAACAAATCTTCAATATATGGAATTACACCAGGAGTTTATTAAGAAAACTTCTCATTCAGAGTTATATCTTGGTAAAGATTCTTCCCTTGATCATAAATATATATTTTCCAAAATATCAGTAATAAGCGGGTGGACTATTTCGGTGGTAATTCCCATTTTAACAGTCCAGACAATAGTTGATAATATGGTCATGGATAATATAAAAATCCTTTTAGCAGCTTTATTTACTTTAATTTTAATTGCACTTCTTGGTGTAAGAATTCTTATTACAACACCATTAATATCTCTGACAAAAAAGGTACAGCATATTACAGATACAGGAGATCTTGACAGTAGTATTATTATAAAAAGAAATGATGAGTTTGGTCTCCTTTCCAGATCTTTCAACACTATGATAATTTCTATAAAAGAGGTAAATATTTCTCTTTCAGAGTCTAAGGTTGAATTACAGGAGCATAAAGATAATCTTGAGAATCTGGTAATTGAACGAACAATGGAATTATCAAAACTTAGTGAGGCCATAAAGCATAGTGCTTCAGCTATTCTCATTACCGATTCTGATGGTATTGTTGAATATGTTAATCCTGGATTTACTGAAATAACGGGTTATTCAGAAAAAGAAATAATTGGTAAAAATCCAATTATATTACAATTCAGGGGGATGAAACCTAAATCCTTCTATTCAAAAATATGGGATACAATCCTTTCCGGTCAGACCTGGATTGGAGAATTTCCCAATAAAATGAAAGATGGAACTCTCTACTGGAACAGAGCTTCTATTTCTCCTGTTTTTGATGATAATGGGACAATAATTAACTATGTTGGTGTCCAGGAAGATATTACAGAACAAAAATTATTGGAAAGTGAGTTGGACAAAGCCCGGATCGCAGCAGAAGATGCCAGCAAAGCTAAGAGTGAATTCCTTGCAAATATGAGTCACGAAATTAGAACACCTATGAACGCAGTTATAGGATTGACCCACCTTGCTCTTCAAACTGAACTGACTGTAAAGCAGAGTGATTATATAGAGAAGATTAAAATATCCGCTGGGGCATTACTTAGAATAATAAATGATATACTGGATTTTTCAAAAATAGAAGCTGGTAAACTTTCCATAGAAGAAGCAGGTTTTGACCTGGATGATGTATTAAGAGATGTTTCATTACTTATTTTAACAAAAACTACAGAATATAAACTTGAATATTTAATTTCAAAGAAAACAGATATTCCTGTCAAATTGATTGGAGATGCTGTTCGTCTGGGACAGGTAATTACCAACTTGTGCAGTAATGCAGTAAAATTTACAAAGGAAGGGGAGATTGTACTTAAGGTAGAAGTAGAAGAAGATCTTCAGGACTTTGTAGTACTACGATTTTCTGTTAAGGATTCCGGAATTGGGATGAGTAAAAAGCAGAGCTCTTTATTATTTAAACCTTTTACCCAGGGGGACAGTTCTACAACAAGGAAATATGGTGGCACAGGACTGGGCCTTTCCATATCAAAACAACTGGTAAATATGATGGGTGGTGAAATAAGTGTTAAAAGTACAGAGGGTCAAGGCAGTATCTTCAGCTTCACAGCAAAGTTTGGAATAAATAAAGAAGAAAAAAAATCTGTTTTTGAATATCCTGTTGATGTTAATAATTTAAGGGTTTTAATTGTTGATGATAATAAAACATCCCTCGAAATACTTCAGGAATATCTTGAGGCTATGTCATTCAGGGTTACTACTGCAGATAGTGGCCCGGAAGGTCTAAATGAGTTCAATACCGCAAAAGAAACACAGCCCTATGATATAGTAATCGTAGACTGGTTTATGCCGGAAATGAGTGGTATAGAAACAGCTGAAATACTAAAATCAGAAAATAAAGATAAGTCCTCTCCAGTAGTAATAATGGTAACTGCCTATGGATCAGAGGAAGGATTGAAAGAAAATGAGAAAGCATTTTTTGATGGGTTCCTGGTTAAACCTGTAACTCAATCAACTCTATTTGATTCTATTATGATTGCTCTTGGGAAGGCTCCTGTTTTTAATAAAAAAATACCAAATAGTAAAGATCTATTAAGTAATAGTTATAGTGCCCTAAAGGGGAGAAGGGTCTTATTAGTTGAAGATAATGAAATTAATCAGCAGGTTGCCAAAGAATTACTGGAGAAGATCGGTTTAATTGTAGAGTTAGCCTGGAATGGGAAAGAGGCCATAGAACTGGCAAGTAAAAAAACATTTGATATTATATTAATGGATATTCAGATGCCGGAAATGGATGGTTATAAGGCTACAGAAATAATTCGTAAAAAGGAAGAAAACAGGGTTCCTATTCTGGCAATGACAGCTAATGCAATGGAGGGGGATGTGAAGGTGTCTCTTGATTACGGGATGGATGATCATATTAGTAAACCTATTGAGCCTGATGAATTATATAAAAAACTTTTAAAATGGATTAATACTGATACTTCTGCAAAAGATATTCATAAATCCAATAATTATACAGAGCATAAGAAAGAACATCAAAATTTTATACCGGATATCCCCGGGATAGATTCTAAAACCAGTTTAAAAAGAATTGGCGGTAATAAGGAACTTTATATTGAATTACTGGTTCTTTTTAAAGATCAATATCGAAATATGATTGAAGATATTGGAAAAGCTTTGAATGAAGGGAAAAAATATGAAGCAGAGATGCTTTCTCATTCATTAAAAGGTGCTGCTGGAAGTATTGGTGCAGATTTTGTAATGGGGAAATCGAGTGAACTTGAACAGGCTCTTAAATCTGGCGAGTCTGTAGACAATATTTTAGTAGATTTAAATAAGTTATTAATGGATTTAATTGAAAATCTTAATAGTGTTAATTTGAACATTGATGGAACTGATTAGTCTCTGATTGATTTCTTATCTTGAATAAGCCCCTCTTCACAAGTATAATCCCTCACATGAAAACACAATCAGTACATTGGGCAGATATTAATGCAGATAAGATAATTAGAGAGAAAGGTGAGAAAGAGGTTTATGTCTGCGCCTCTGGTATAACTCCTTCCGGAACCGTTCATATTGGTAACTTCAGAGAGATAATATCGGTTGATTTAGTTGTAAAAGCCTTAAGAGATAAGGGTAAAAAGGTTAGGTTTATATATTCCTGGGATGATTATGATGTCTTTCGAAAAGTTCCTGTAAATATGCCGGATCAGGATTTATTAACAGAGTATCTTCGAAAACCAATAACTCTTGTTCCGGATACAAAGGGAGACTGCAGCAGCTATGCAGAAGCTAACGAAAAAGAGCTGGAAGCAATTCTTCCTGTTGTAGGCGTAGTTCCTGAATACATATATCAGGCAGAAAGATACAGGGCGTCAAAATATGCAGAGGGAATACGTACGGCCCTGGAAAAAAAGGATGTTATAAGAGCTCTTTTGGATGAACATAGAACAACCCCTTTACCGGTAGACTGGATGCCTGTTTCTGTATTTAGTAATTTTACAGATAAAGATAATACAAAGGTGTTAGCCTGGGATGGTGAATGGGGAATAACCTATAGATGTCTTGATACAGAAAAAGAGGAAACTGTTGATATAAGAAACACTTCTGCAGTTAAACTTCCCTGGAGAATAGACTGGCCCATGCGGTGGAAAGAGGAAACTGTTGATTTTGAACCAGCTGGAAAGGATCATCATTCAGAGGGTGGCTCTTTTGATACAGCAAGAAAAGTTGTAGAAGATGTTTTTGAAGGGGAAGCACCTGTTACCTTTCAATATGATTTTATCAGGATAAAGGGAAGAGGAGGGAAGATCTCCTCATCATCAGGTGAAGTAATAAGTCTTGCAGATGTTCTGGAAGTCTATCCTCCGGAAATAGTGCGTTATCTTTTTGCCGGAACCAGACCCAACAGTGAATTTGCAATATCCTTCGATCTGGATGTATTAAAAATCTATGAAGATTATGATAAGTGTGAGCGGATATATTTTGGTGAGCAAAAAGTAAACGATAAGAAAAAAGCAAAGGAAAGCAGGATTTATGAACTCTCCCAGGTAAATGGCGTTCCGGAAAAGATGCCCCACCAAACACCTTTCAGGCATCTTTGTAATCTTTTACAGATACATAATGGTGATATTAAAACAGTAATAGGCCTTCTTGATAATGTTCAGCCCGATCAGATAGAAAGATTAACAGTACGGGCAAAATGTGCCTGGAACTGGATAAGGGAATTTAGTCCCGAAGATTTTAGATTTTCACTTACAGGTTCCAATGATACAAAGATAGAATTAAATGATACAGAACTTGCTGCTGTAAAACTCTTAAAGGATGAAATTGAAAAACTGGACTCCCACAATGATAAATCTCTGGGTGAATCAATATATTCAATTGCAGAATCCAGTGGCATGGAGGCAA
>DAOVSY010000352.1 GCA_030633365.1 Spirochaetaceae bacterium
TTATTGAAATTAGTCAATTATAGTTTTCCATTTATTATACATTTATTAGTAAAATTACAAGTATAAATTCAAGATCCAGTGTTGGAGAAATATAATTATACGTTTCTGTTAATACAGATACTCTTGCTTTTTGAAGATCGGATTCTGAGCTCTGAAGATCTAAAATATCTACCCCACCGGTATTGTATGAATTAACTGTATAATCATAAGCTTCAATGGAAAACTCAGCAGCAAGGACTCTGGCATCCAATGTTTTACGAATTCCTTCCAGGCTGTTTATAAGATTTGATAATTCCATATAAGAGGTATACAGAAGCTGTTCAATTGCAAGTTCATTCTTTTTTGTCCTGGCATCAATAGATTCAAGAGTTACCTTGCTGTCAGATCCCGGAAGCAGTGAATTTAAAGGAAGAGAAACTGAAATACTCATAGCACCCCTGGCAAGCCAGGTATCATCATTAAGAAAACCATCTTCCAGCGGGAGGTTAAGTTCTGGTGAATAATTGTAACCAAAATTAAATGAGGGTTCCCATGTTTGTAAAACTGATATCTTTCTATCATTTTTAAGAATTAAGTTCTCCTTTTTCAAAGTCTGAAAATCCAATGTTTCTGATATAGTTCCAGATAAATCTGTTACAGAGAGAATATCATACGGAAGAGTAATATTGCCTGTCAGGGATAACTCATCTTCCGGATTAAGACCAGCCAGATATTTTAATTGAAATAGTTTTGAAGTATAGTCATTCTCCAGAGATAGAATATCTGAACGTGTATTTGCAAGATTTACTTTTACAGACATCAGATCAAGATCTGAAGAAAGACCTGCATTATACAGAAGATTTGCCTTTTCATGCTGCATTTCAATTAGTTTTAAATTATCATTTGCCAGAGAAATTCGTTCTTTTACAAGCATAATCTGATAAAAAAAATCTTTTATTTCCCTAACATAAGCCTGTCTAAAACGCTCAAAAGAAATGAGTTCCAGTTCAAGAAGATACTGAAGATTTTTAAACTGGTAGGGTAATGATGCTTTTAAATTGAAAGAAAAACCAAGACTGCCCGAAATAGTCCAGGGATCCGGAGTATCTGAAAGATCTTTACTTATTCCAAGATCAGCATTAAGATCCGGTAAAAGTAAATTCCAGGATCTGTCCCGGGCTGCTTGCCTTTGATCCAAATCAATTTGCTTTTGTTTTAGAACTAAATTTTCATTCATTGCATGATCAATGGAATCATGTAAGTTCCAAGTATAACTTTCAGTGTATACTATTGATGCTACAGAAAAAACTAAAATTACTGATAAAAGTATCCCTTTCACTTATAACTCCCTAAGTGACATACTATACTATAAATAAAAAGAATGGGGAGAAAAATGATTGATATAATATGGACTGCATTACTTATTTTATTATTAAGAGTAGGTCAGGATACCCTCTTTCTTGCAAAAATTGATGCCTTTAACAGAGCAAATAAAGTTTACTCTATGAGTGTTAATTTTTTTGAAGCGATGTATACCATTACAGTTATAAAGATTGTTTTGGACCTTATGCAGAAGAATGTCTATTTTGTTATCTTTTTTGGTCTGGGATCTCTCCTTGGAGGGCTCATCAGCTCACTTATTAAAAGCAAACTTGATAATAAACTGGAAGGACAGAGGAAATTTTATGCAAGAATATCCCTTGATGATGATAAAGACAGATCTGAGTTAATTAGAATTCTTATTGATCATAAATTTGAGTTTACAGTGGATAAAAAAGAATACATAAATGGAAAAACAAGAACTGTTATTCAGGGCTCAATTCAAAATAGACAACGAATGTATGAACTTAAAGAGATTCTCCGTGGCCGACCAGGAAAGTTTGTTACAATACTAAGAGCAGAAGATGTCTATATGCTGACTTAGTATCATCTAATATTAACTGTTATCAGTCATATTTTCTACAAAATTCATAATCAATCTTCTTGCAATGCTATAGGGTGTAGGAAGCATAGGCAGGTTATCAGGAGTAAACCACCCGGCATCTAAAATCTCTTTATTATCAATTTTAATATCCCCGGATTCATATTCTGCAGTAAAGGCGATCATCATGGAACTGGAAAAAGGCCAGGGCTGATTTCCAAAATACTTTATATTTTTTACCGATATTCCTGTTTCCTCCATTACCTCTCTTGATACAGTCTCCTCCAGGGTTTCTCCGGGTTCAACAAACCCTGCCAGGACAGAATACACTGGCTGAGTAAATTTACTGCCCCTTGCAAGAAGTATTTCATTGCCTTTTGTAACAGAACAAATCATAGCAGGAGATATTTTTGGATAAGAAGTATGTCCACAATCAGGGCAGATTTTTGCTCTCTCTTCAGGATGATTCTCTGTTAAAGATCCGCATTTACCGCAGTATCTAAAAGTTCTGTCCCAATCTGCAATTTGCCTTCCAAGACCAGCCAAAGAGAATAGATTTTCATTACTTGTTCTGTACAAATGTCGTACATTAATAAAATTTGTATTCTCCGGAATATCCTTTTTATCATCAACAGTAAAGGCAGAATAATAAATACCATTCAGAATACCTATAGGTACAAGTGAAACAGACAAATCATAATAAGCATTAATTTTTTTATAGTCTGGGATAGGGTTCCCTTCTATGTTTTTTTCTACAAGAATCTCCATATTATGATAAACAAGAACAATTGTTCTTCCAGTAAATTTTTCAGGAGGCTTTAGTGTTTGTATCAATTTTCCCATATATACCATTCTATTCTTAAAGTTCCACAGGTTCAATATTTAGATAATTTTATTGACCCAATCAATTTGGGGATATAAACTTTAATTATGATCACAAATACACCTGCTATCAGGCTTTTGGTATGTGGGGAATCCACATTTGATTGTATTATAAAGAGTATACGAAAGTCTCAAATCTCTGTGGATATTAAAATGTTTATTTGGAGAGATGATCTTATAGGAAACAAAATAGCCAATGAACTGCTTAAAGCTGCAAATCGGGGTGTAAAAATCCAAATATATAAAGACAGGACTGGAGCAATTTATGAACTTGCAGAAGAAAAAAGGCAAAGTTTTTTTCATAAAACAAATAACACATATTTAAAATATTCAGCTTTATTAGTAAATTATTTCTATCCCCTCCAGGGGAAAGCCGGAAGTCAAAAGCAAACAGAAAATGAATTGACTAAAGAACTTTCCAGACACAAAAATATTCAAATTGAGTTTGATAGTTCAAAAGGAGATCACTCAAAATTTTATATTTTTGATAATAATACTCTCATTCTTGGTGGAATAAATATTGAAGATAAAGAGATAAGCACAGATGTATCTGGAATGAAGTATCATGATTATATGATCGAATTTAATGGATCAATATATGTTGACTATTTTTTGAATCGCTTATCAGGAATTACTGCTTATAAAGAAGAAAACAAAATTGACTTCATATTTAATATAAAAAACAGATATGAGATTAAGGAATTCTTTCTTGATCTAATTGAATCAGCAAAACAATCTATAGATATTCTTATGGCTTATATCGGGGATAAAGATATCCATAATAAAATTATTGAAACTGTTAATAGAGGTATCAAAGTTAATATTATATTACCTGCAAAAGCAAATTTACAGAA